>VMSU01000206.1 GCA_013792005.1 Desulfobulbaceae bacterium | reverse complement strand
TGTGTCGGTTGTCACGGCAGCATCAGCCATACGACTTACACCCACGCCACCACGGTTGCAGGATCTATTGAATGTACTGACTGTCATACAGCAACTGCCGGTACGGCAAGTGGTGTTCCGGTTAATCCATCAAGCAACAAGGTCCATGACGCCTGTACCACCTGTCATAGCGCCACCGGAGCCTTGAAGGCATTAGCCGAAGCAAATGACCCGGCCACTAAGGCTACAGTGATCGCGATGGCGTCTGGCAACTGCGTTGTGTGTCACGGTTCGGTGAGTCATACGGATATGCCGCATGATGTTCGGGTATCAGGTTCTGCTGATTGTATTGGTTGTCATACTGCGACTGCCGGTACGGTAAGCGGAATCCCGGTTAATCCTGCTGCCAATAAAGTCCATGATGCTTGTACCACCTGTCATACCTCCACTGGCGCCTTGAAGAGCGTCGCTGTGGCGAACGACCCGGCTACCGCAGCCACGGTCATCGCTATGACGACAGGAAACTGTGTTACCTGCCACGGCGCCATTAGTCATACAACCTATACCCATGCGCTTACGGTTGGCAATTCCAGCGAATGTACCGGTTGCCATACGGCGACTGCTGGTACGGCAAGTGGAGTGCCAGTTAATCCGTCTAACAATAAGGTTCATGACGCGTGTACAACGTGTCATACTTCCAGCGGCGCCTTGAAGAGCGTAGTTGAGGCCAACGACCCGGCCACCGCCGCTACAGTTACCGCCATGCCTGCAACTGGTAACTGCGTGGGTTGTCATGGCAGTGTAACTCACACGACTTACACCCATGTACTCACCATTGCTGGTTCAAGTGAATGTACAGGTTGTCATACGGCAACTGCTGGCACAGCAAGTGGAGCGCCGGTAGATCTCGCCAACAATAAGGTTCATGACGCCTGCACCACCTGTCATAGCGCCACGGGCGCCTTAAAGAGCGTAGCCGCAGCCAATGATCCGGCAACTGCAGCATCAGTTATCGCCATGGCGGCTGGTAATTGTGTGGGTTGTCATGGTCAGTACTTTGTCAGCCATGCCAATGCCAATCATGTTGCTCTTGTTTCCATGGCGACTAATTGCGCGGATTGTCACACTGGAAACGCCGGGACAACGACTACTGCTCCGGTTAATGGTGCTAATAATAAGATCCATGATGCCTGTTCCTCATGTCATGATGCCAACGGTGTGTTGAAGGTGGCCTATGGCCGTGCCCAGGCTATGCCGAACGGTGGCGCCGGTTCCAATAACGGCGGCGGTACCTGTGAGGCTTGTCATACTTTGGGCTTCAACGGCTTCCACCAGGCAGTTGCGCATACCACCATGGTGGCGTCTTACGTCAACTGTTCCACCTGTCATACGGCAGTGGGTAATACGGTTAGTCCTAGCGATCCGAAGGTTCATGACTCCTGTTCTGCCTGTCATGGCTTGAACGGTCGTCTGATTGGATCGGCTTCCGGTAAGAATGGCGGCGATAACGGTGGCACCAACGGTGGTGGTAACTGCTTCATCTGCCATGGTGAGTATTTTAACAGTCATACTCATGCTCACACTGTAACGCAGACTGCTAATGATAAGTCCCAAGCAGCGCCTGGTTCGCTGTGCAGTACCTGTCATATTCCGAGCCCGAGTGGCCTTACCACTTGGGCCTCGGTCTATGCCGAGCATCTGGGTGTTTGCAGCACGTGTCACAGTAGCGTTCGAGCCGAGGTTATTACCGCGATCTCAGTTAAGGCTAACCCGACTGCGTGCCTGTCCTGTCATTCTGCAAAGACCTCCCCTGCCACCCATGGCGGCCATGATGCCACTCACTTTGCTACCCATGCCAGCTGCAGTGGATGTCATAGCGATGGCGGCCTGGGCGTGGTTGCTGGTATTCACAAGAATAGCTGCACCATGTGTCATGCCACAGCTTCCGGCGGCACAGGCACAGCCAAGGTTGGCGTCAACGGTGATGGCAACGCACTCCTCGGCATCGGCGCTGCGCCGCACGCCAGTGTTACCTGCCTGACCTGTCATAATGTTGCCAATGTCAATGTCACTCCGGCTTCCATCGGTGGTATCCACCATAACAATACCGGAAGCGTCACGTATAATGCCAGTAACTGTATTGCTTGCCATGCCAATTCAGATCATGTGAATCTGGTTAAAGATACACCTGCTAACTGTAAGGGCTGCCACAGTTTGACTCCTGCCCTTGCTGGCAAGGCGGCTCCAGTTGCTGCTGGCGATCCCAAAGTCCATGACGATTGTACCACCTGTCATCGGATTGTTGCTGCTCCTGCCTATAACGGCACGTTGGTGACAGCGCCCGGTACCAAGGGCGTCACCACCATGAATCCTGGTACGGCAGCGACTAATGATGGAGGAGGTAACTGCGTCCAGTGTCATACTGCAACCAAGAAGGCCATGCACCATACCAGCTCCCTGACCACGGCTGGTACCTGTCAGTCCTGTCACGATGGTACGGTCGCAACTGGTGTTGGTCCTGCGTCTCCATCGCAGCTTGCCTGTAAGACCTGTCATGTCAATATTAACAACGAAACCGGCCAGATTGTGGTTTACAGTCTGAGGCTTGGTAATGGCAATGGTCTGCGGCCGACCAAGTTGACCAATATCAAGGGGACTACCGCCGGTGTTACAACTGCCGGTGTGGTTACCTCGCACACCATTGCCGGGGTAACCGGCAGTGCGATCAACGACTACCGGATGTGTTTTGATTGCCATGGTGGCAGAGTCTACAATAATGGAGTGCGTCAGGCCCCGGTGGTCGCGCCTTTCCATGGCTTCCCAGGTTCTGTTGTCAGGGGGAGCATTGTCGATAAGGTCTGGTGGGATTCTACCGCTATCGCAGGGTACACCCGCAAGCCCGTTCTTGCTGGTGGTCTCTATAACGGGGTTGCCGCCGGTGCTGTCGGCTCTGCGACCGAAGGTGGCTGGGGTTCCGGTGTTAATGCCATGCCGATCAATGAGGCGAGTGGTAATGCTCTGCCGCTTGTATTCCAGTTCTATCATCCGGGCCATCGTAATTTTAAACGGTTCTCAACCCCGGGGACAGCTCAGGGCTACCCGATGAATAACGCTCTGACTGGTCGTAACGCTGCTACGCGTACTAATAACGCTCGCCTGTATTATGGTTCTTCCGGTCATTGGGCCAATGCTTCTGCGGTTGTCTCCAATAACTCGGTCATCAACTTGGCGCTTCGGAGTTGGTTTGACAGCACGACATCGGCCTTCCCAACTACCGGTCAGCCTTACCCGGCAGTACAGCCTGGCGCAGAAAAAATGGGTTATGGTGGTTCCGCTGTGGCAACGCAATACACCACAGCAGCTACCAGTTCTACGGCTGGTGGCCAGTGGGCGACCAAGGGGTATACCCTCTCCTTCACTGCCCCGTACACTCGATTCAATGTGGCTAATAAGCCTGCTGACACCACACAGATCCCGTACTTCACCGCCTTGGCATCACCCAATGATCGGGTGTTCGTCAACTCGGCCGAGGTCAATGCTAGCGGTCAACTGATAGTCATTGCCAAAAATGATCAGGGGTGTGGTCTGCTTTCCGTTACTACCCAGCCGGGCGCTGTCAATCGTGGGGCCATGACTCTTAACTCTATTACCGGTTACTGCGAGAAGACTGTAGCTGGTATTGCTCCGATCCCCACCACTGTGGATGTTCGGAGCACCGGTACCGGTGCTCCGAGTGTGCTCGGATTCCCGGTGGTGAATAATGCCTTGAATCCTGGCGCCATCGCCCTTTCTGCCTCCACTTATTCGGTGGGGGAGGCTGGCGGAACCGTGACCGTCACGGTCACTCGTAATGGCGGTAGTGGAGCAGTGGCGGTTAATTATGTAACCTCAAACGGGACTGCTGCGGCAGGTTCCGATTATACCGCTACTTCCGGTACCCTCAACTGGGCTGACGGTGATACCACGGCTAAAACCTTCAACATCAGTATCATTAATGATGCAATCACTGAAGCCAATGAAACCGTTAATATCACCCTGTCTGGAAATACCGGAGGAGCTACCCTTGGTTCACCGAGTACGGCAGTGTTGACCATTATTGATGATGATCAGCCAGGTACTGTGAATATTACTACCACCAGCGCCTCGGTGAGTGAAGCGGTCGGTGCGGTGATTATTAGCGCCAGCCGGACCGCAGGCTCTGCTGGTGCGGTTACTGCCACAGTCACAGCCAGTGGCACGGCGAGTAACGGCGCTGACTATACCCTGTCAAGCACGGTATTTAGCTGGGCTTCCGGCGATACGGCCGACAAGGCCATCACCATCAACGTGGTAGACGATGCGCTAACAGAGACTTCAGAGACGGTGATCCTGACGGTTACCAGCACCACCGGCGGATTGGTTAACGGCACTAATCTTACCGTAACCACTACCATTGTTGATAATGACAGTCCGGGAACGGTGAATATAACCACCACCGATGCCTCGGTGAGCGAAGCGGTCGGTGCGGTAATTATTACCGCCAGCCGGACCGGTGGCTCTGTGGGTGCGGTTACTGCTACGGTCACTGCTACTGGCACAGCGAGTAATGGGGCTGACTATACACTTTCAAGCTCAGTATTTAGCTGGGCTGCAGGTGATAGTGCCAATAAAACCATCACTATCAACGTGGTGGATGATGCGGTAACTGAGTCGTCGGAGACAATAATTCTGACGGTTACCAGCACTACCGGCGGTTTGGTCAATGGCGCTGATGTGACGGTCACCACTACTATTACCGATAATGACGCACCTGCCTGGACCAATTACGAGTATCATATGAACACCGGGACTGGCACTGATCTCGGCACAAATGGTTCTGACAATCTTGATACTGGCAGTGTCGGAGCCAGCTTAACAGCGACCAACACCACCAACGAGTTCCGGGATCTAGCGGAGCAGACCGCCATTGGCAGTGGAACAGAGTCCGGAACTACTCGTAACCGTATCCGTTCTGGTGCTGCCTTTACCGGCACATGGGAATATGCCAGGGTCTACACTCCGGCCTACGGCACGGCCACTACAATTGCGGCAAATGCTACGGCCAGGGTAAGCGCCTATTTGGCCAATGCTGCCACTAGTGGTGATTTTGTGAAGGTTGATATTTACGAGTACAATAATACCACTGGCTTTGTCGGTGGCGTTAAGGGTACCGCAACCGTTAATATGGCCAACACTACCGCCAGCCAGCAGGTCAATCTTACCCTGAACAATCCTCAATTTAACGTAGCCAGTGGCAATCGGGTTGTGTTAGTCATCAGCTTTACAGATAATGGCAGTGGTCGTCCGGCTCTGTTGTGGGGCTCAACTTTTAGCACTACACCGAGCGGCCCGACTTACTTCACCCTGAGTGAAGGCAATTGATGGCAGTGGATTATTAATGATTAATCGCCGTGTGATGGAAGGTCCTGATAAAACCTTCCATCACAAAATCATGTTTGGTCCTTGGTGGTCTCAAGCAAATGTACTGTGTGACGTCTATGCTCGAATGACCATCGGGCATCCTAAAGGTTATGGATTTCTGTGTAAAAGCATTGTGGGAAGGACGTATTTTGAAACTTGATAATTGGTATGTTTGAAGTATTGCTGTTAGCAGGTCACACCATCGTGATACGATGGTTAAACAAGAGTTAGCTAATTCCTGACCGGTGTGAAGCAGGAAATAAATGTTTTGTGCGACAGCATTTTTATGGAAAGAATAATCTTTTTTAGTATACTCACTAATATATAACAAATGATGAGGCGACTGGTATGAATACAAAAAAAGCAATAATTTCTCTGGCTGTCGTGGCCTTTATAGCAATTGGATCATTAAGCGCCATGGCGGGTGGGACTATCAGCTTGCCGAAGACCGGTCAAACCAGCTGCTATGATAATGGTGGTGTTAAGATTGACTGCGCTGGCACTGGGATGAACGGTGAAACTCAGATCGGTGAGGCCTGGCCTGAGCCGCGTTTCGAGGCAAATGGCGAGTGCGTAACTGATAACTTAACCGGTTTGGTGTGGGCCAGAAATGCCAATTTGCCCAATGGACCGATGCCGTGGCAGGATGCGCTCAATTGGGTCACGGCGATGAATGCCAAGGGAGGGCTCTGTGGCCAGACCGACTGGCGCCTGCCGAACATAGTTGAATTGGGTTTGCTGCCCAATAAGGAAATGGCTGATTCTGCCGCCTGGCTGAATACCCAAGGCTTCGAGAATGTCGAAGGGTACAACTACTGGTCTTCCACAACCCGTGCTAATCACCTGGAACACGCATGGCGAGTGCAGATGAACTTTGGCTATTGGCTTGGTTCAGGGAAATTGGTTAATGCTTACGTTTGGCCGGTTCGTGGTGGCGAAAAGTAGTATTTAGAGATTAGGAAGATGTAAGTGTATTGACTGGTATATATGAAATTGATTAGTTGCATGGTGTGAGATCATCAGACAGTAAGGCTTATTAACACCAGCATGTTTTAATGTACTGTATAGTACACAAAAGTAACTGTTCTAGGCCACTGAAGAAAGAATATAATAGTATGATCACCGAAAGCACGGAATGTAAGGGGCATTGCTTGCAAAGCATGTCCGTATGTTACGTGCTTTTTTTTTCTGCATTTTTTATTTCTACATTCTTCCTAATCTATGATCCGATTATTTATTGCACTATCGCTCATCTTTTTTGCTGATGTTCACTCGTTGCATGCCGAGGAGTTGCTGATCAGCAAGGATACAGTCTGGTCAGGGGAAGTGAAACTGACCGAGGATGTACTCATTTTACCCGGCGCTACTCTGATTATTGAGCCCGGCACCAAGATCACAGTCCATTCCTCCGAGACCACCCGTACCGAACCGGAGTTCCTTTCTTCCTATACTGAGATAACTGTGCGCGGCAACTTGAAGGCCGAAGGCTCCAGGGAGAATCCGATCATTTTTGATGCGGTTGATGCCAACTCTGACCATGAATGGGCCGGCCTTATCGTTGATGGGGGCAAGGCCAGCATCTCCTGGTGCCAAGTGTCCGGGGCTGAATCTGGTTTAACCGTTATCCGGGGCCAGGTACAGGTAATAGATTCCTCTTTTTCGCGGAATCGATACGGAGCAAGCATCGTTACTACTGAATCGAAAGCAGCGTTTACCCGAACATCGTTTCAGAAGAATGATTATGGACTGGTCCTATTGAATAAGGGGGTAGTAACTCAGCAGGAGACCAGTTTTTCCGATAATAAGCAGAAGGATTTTCTTCAGGCAGGCCTGCCTCAATATCGGCCTGAAGGGAAAGAGTATATCCTGCCCGAACTTGCCCAGGATGCTCCGTACCAGAGTGAATCCCTGTTGGGCACAGTAATTTGGAAGAACAGGGTGAGGGTAAGCGGTGTGGTTCGTATCCCCTCCACCAGTCGTTTGATCATTATGCCCGGCACGGTAGTCGAGTTCACGAAAAATGATACCAACGAAGACGGCATCGGTGAAAATGGCCTGTTGGTTATGGGGATGCTGGTTGCTAAGGGCACCAAGGAGCAACCGATTATTTTCCGATCGGCGGAAAAAGAACGGAAGGCTGGTGATTGGGATGCTATTAATATCTATACCAGTGATGGATTTCAAAACATCTTGGAGCATGTGCAGGTTGAAGATGCCTATCGAGCGCTACATATCCATTTTTCCAACGTATATGTAGGAAATTCAGTTTTGCGTGGCAACTATCGCGGGATGCAGTTCCAAGAGTCGTTAGTTGAGGTGAAGGGAACGGAAATTTATGGGAATAAAAGTGCAATTCGGGCAAGGGATTCGGAACTTCGTTTTGCCGGTAATCGAGTGTTTGATAATTATTCCGGACCTAATTTGTACCGGATTACGGGTGAGGTGAGTGGTAATATTTTTTCCGGGAATTTATCTGACGGGTTGCGGATTCGTGAGGGTGGTTTGGATGTCAAAGAGAATACCATTGTCACTAATCGTTATGGTTTGACAGTTGCGTATGCCAATTTTGGTTCCTTTCACAATAATATTATTTCTCATAATCAAGAAATGGGAATCGCCTTAAAGGGCACTGACAATATCAAGGTTTCAGGAAATTTTGTGCAGTTAAATGGCGCCAATGGAATGAGCTTGCTTAATGCCAGCGCTGAGATCCGGGGGAATCATTTTTCGGATAACGGTGAGCGCGGTATAGGGATCATTTCCTTTAAGGGGGTCATTGAAGGGAATAATTTTGTCAACAATGGGCTTTATGCCATTGGTTTGGATGGAGTCAGTGACATCTCTGCCCCGAACAACTGGTGGGGCAGTGGCGTTGATATGGAGAAGATTATTTTCGATCGTAAAGATAAGGCCGGATTGGGCCTTGTTGATTATGAAATTGCGCTGGAAAAACCGATTGCCTTTACTTGGCCGGTCCCCCAAATTTTGGTGGATACGGTGTGGGATGGTGAGTTTATTCTGCCACAACGGGTTGATACGCAGATGGGTTCTTTTTTGTCGGTTAAGCCTGGTTCTGTTATAAAATTTGGTAAAGATGTCAGCCTTTGGCTTTTTGGAAAATTCGAGGCTGTCGGTTTACCTGATAAACGTATTTTGTTTACTGCCGAAAAAGAGACGGAAGATCAACTCTATTGGGATCAAATCACTACGGAAAAAAATTCTGCGGTTTTTAAATTCTGTGATTTTCAAAACGGTAATATGGCTCTCCATAGTCATTTTTCCAATGTAGAAGTTAATAATTGTCGGTTTAGAAGAAATGACAGCGGCTTTCGGGCCCGCGGCGGTCCCATATTGGTAACTGAATCTTACTTTGTTGAAAATGTTTATGGGATGGTTTTTTATCTAGCAAAAGGGGTAATTGAAAAAAATATCTTCACTAAAAACGAGATGGGAATCATGGTCCGGGCTGAACGTCGGGGTGGCATGGTTGTACGGTTAAACAATATCTTTGCCAACAGTCGTTATAATATACGCATGGGTGATTTTAACGAAGGCCATAACGTCAATGCCCGCGATAACTGGTGGGGAATTGCTGATCCAGCAGCCATGTTCTGGGATGATACCAACGATGCCGGTATTGGTGTTGTTGAATTTGAACCATCGGCACCGGAAAAATTTGATATAAAAATAGAGCCTTGGGAATAATAGGGAGTAGAGCCATAATGAAGAAGTCAGTCATACTATTTTTCTGGTTCACCGCTTTTTGGGCGATGAGCATCAATGTCAGCGCTGAAACCATCAAGAATATGGCGCTTGTGAAAGCGCGTGTCACTGATGTGGATAAAAAACCGGTAAAAGGGGCATACATATTTTTTTATGATAGCGCGGACACTAAACGGGCTGTTGATTTGGTCTCGCCGGTAACGGATCAGAACGGCTATTGCGAGAAAGAGGTTCCACCAGGTCAATTTTGGGTGTTGGCTCGTTTAAAAAGCAATGCCACTTTTGATATGGGGCCATTGATGATTGAGGATAAATTTTCTGGAGACCCGATTGAGATTGAGGTAACCCCTGGAGAAGTGCTGGAACTTGATTTTACGGTTATGGACCTTCTCGACACGATTAAAAATAAGTCAAAAAAACGAGAGGATCTTAATAAGGTTAGTGGAAGAGTCATCAATGATAAAGGTGAGCCTTTGACGGATGTCTTTGCCTTTGCCAATAAGCATCAATCGCCCCTCTCGGTTCCCGACTTTTTCTCAGCCTCGACTGAGAATGATGGTCGATTTATTGTCTATCTTCCAAATGGCAATTATAATCTGGGGGCGGCTGTTTCCTTGACATCTGATCAACGTTATAAGGCTGACCAGCCAATTAAGGTGGCAGGTAATCTCGATAACCTTGAGGTGATACTTGTTGGTGTAAAGAATAAACCTGTGGAAGAAACCGTCGTCAATGATTAACTTTTTTTGTGAGCAGAACGAAATTTATTGGTGCAGACGTAATTGTTTATGTTTTTCCTGAGTCATTTTACAAAATTAATTTGTTGATAATATTATGAAACGAGCATTATTTATTTCTGTTGTCTGGTTATTTCTGGCATTTTCGACTACTGGTTCTGCCTGCGTAAATCTTGATATTAATGTTGGTGCCATTGATTCTGCGGAGGGGCAGCTTTTCGCCCATGTTGTGTCAATATTCATTCATGAACGTACGGGCACTAAGGCGCTTATCAAATATTATTCCACCGATAAAGAGCTGCATAGTGCTATTGCTGAAAAGCAGGTTGAGCTGATCCTTGTCGATATTAATGAAGTTTTGTTGGTTCGTGGGCAGAAGGTAGCGGCGGAGAGCACAGAGCGCTATGAGGCGGCAAAGGCGATTTACCGAGACGATATGCAGCTGATTCTTCTTGAGTCAATTGTGCCTGCTGTTGGGGCTGATAGTATGCGGAGTGGTACATTCTCCCCTGCGCTTGCTCAGGTTGTTTTGGAAAAGTTCCCGGCCTTGCCGAGGTTATTGAATAAATTGGTTGGAAAAATTGATCCGGTGACAAATGCCACCCTCCTTGATCTGGTGAAGGAAAAGGGCCATAAGCCTGCCAGGGTTGCTAAGGACTTTCTAGTTAAGGAAAAACTCATTTAGAGAGATTGTTAATTCCACAAATAGCTTGATGATTTGATTTTTATTGTTATCCAGAAGAGAGTACAAGAATACCTAATTGAGGTGGTCTTGTGCTTTTTTTTTGTCATTTAGTTTAAATTGACAAGACATAATGTTTTTCTTAGGGTTTTTTTGTCGGTGGAAACGCGGATGGTGTCTGTGCACAATAATTTTAATAGTTTAGCGGGAATTATACTTCCATGATCCGAACATTAATCGCACTATCGCTCTTTTTATTTGCTGGTGTTCACTCGTTATATGCGGGTGAGTTGTTGATCAGCAAGGACACAGTCTGGTCCGGGGCGATGAAACTCACCGAGGATGTGCTCATCCTTCCCGGCGCTACTCTGACTATTGCGCCCGGCACCAAGGTCACAGTCTATTCCTCTGAGACCACCCGCACTGAACCGGAGTACCTTTCCTCCTATACCGAAATAACAGTGCGCGGCAACTTGAAGGCCGAAGGCTCCAAGGAGAAGCCGATTATTTTTGATGCTGTCGATGCCAACTCTGACCATGAATGGGCCGGCCTCATCGTTGATGGGGGGAAGGTCAGCATGTCCTGGTGCCAGGTGTCCGGGGCTGAATCCGGTTTAACCGTTATCCTCGGTCAGGCAGAGGTAATGGATTCCTCTTTTTCGCGGAATCGTTACGGAGTAAGTATCCTTACGGCTGAATCGAAAGCAACGTTTACCCGAACATCGTTTCAGAGGAATGATTATGGCCTGGTTTTGTTGAATAATGGGGCAGCAACGCAGCAGGAGACCAGTTTTTCCGATAATAAGCAGAAGGATTTTCTGCAGGCAGGTTTGCCTCAATATCGGCCTGAAGGGAAAGAGTATATCCTGCCTGAACTTGCCCTGGATGCTCCATACCAGAGTGAATCTCTGTTGGGAACGGTAATCTGGAAGAATAGGGTGAGGGTAAACGGTGTGGTTCGGATTCCCGCCACCAGTCGTTTGATCATTATGCCCGGCACTGTTGTCGAGTTTACGAAAAATGATACCAACGAAGACGGCATTGGTGAAAATGGCCTATTGGTCATGGGGATGCTGGTTGCTAAGGGCACCAAGGAAAAACCGATTATTTTTCGCTCGGCTGAAAAAGATCGGCAGGCTGGGGACTGGGATGCGATCAACATCTATACCAGCGATGGATTTCAAAATATCTTGGAGCATGTGCAGGTTGAAGATGCCTATCGAGCGCTACATATCCATTTTTCCAACGTATATGTAGGGAATTCAGTGTTTCGCGGCAACTACCGAGGGATGCAGTTCCAAGAGTCGTTAGTTGAAGTGAAGGGAACGGAAATTTATGGGAATAAAAGTGCAATTCGGGCAAGGGATTCTGAGCTGCGCTTTGTCGGCAACCGCGTGTTCGACAATTATTTCGGGCCTAATTTGTACCGGATTACGGGTGAGGTGAGCAGCAATCTTTTTTCCGGAAATTTATCCGACGGGCTGCGGGTTCGTGAGGGTGGCCTGGATGTCAAGGAGAACACCATTCTCACTAATCGCTATGGTTTGACAGTTGCTTATGCCAATTTTGGTTCCTTTCACGATAATATTATCTCGTATAACCAAGAAATCGGAATTGCCTTAAAGGGCACTGATAATATCAAGGTTTCAAGGAATTTTGTGCAATTAAACGGCGTAAATGGAATGAGCATACTTACTGCCAGCGCCGAGATCCAGGGCAATCATTTTGCGGATAACGGTGAGCGCGGTATCGGGGTTATTTCCTTTAAGGGTTTGATTGAAGGGAATAATTTTGTCAACAATGGGCTTTATGCCATTGGTTTGGATGGAGTCAGTGATATCTCTGCCCCGAACAACTGGTGGGGCAGTGGCGTTGATATGGAGAAGATTATTTTCGATCGCAAAGATAAGGCCGGATTGGGTCTTGTTGATTATGAAATGGCGCTGGAAAAACCAGTTGCCTTTACTTGGCCGGTCCCCTACGTGCTAGTGGATACGGTATGGGATGGAGAAATACAGATCTTGCAAAGGGTCGATACGAGTGCTGGTACCACTTTGCGTATTACACCGGGAACAACGGTGCGCTTTGGAATCCACCGGGGGATGTGGGCCAATGGCAATATTGAGGCAATCGGCACTGAAAAGCAGCGGATTCTCTTTACCAGGCTAAATGGTACTGGTGATGATCACTGGCACCAGATCAGGGTGGAAAAGGCCCAGGCTGTGTTTGATTATTGTGATTTTGAATATGGTGAGACAGCCCTGCACACCCATGCCTCTGATTTTCGTGTCGTAAGTACGCGTTTTACTCATAATCAAACCGGCATGATGTTGTGCCTGGGGGGAACTGTCGTTGTTAATTCCTCTATTTTCCGGGAAAACGCCCTTGGGTTGGTCTTGAACAAGGCCAGGGGTGAGGTGCGAAACACGATTATTGCTGAAAACGAAGTGGGGATTATGGTCCGGGCAGAGGATGGCAGGGGGATGCAGATCAGCAACAGCAATATTTTTAGCAATGCCAGATATAACCTGAAAATGGGTGATTTCAATAAGGGCGAAAATATTGATGTCCGTGATAACTTCTGGGGTACCGATAAGCCGGGGGACACCATATTTGATGATCGTATAGAACCAGGATTAGGTCGAGCACTATTTGAACCTTTTGCTCAACAGGCATTGGAGTTTACAACTAACTAACCCTATTTGTAACTACACAGCTTCCCAACCGGGATGCCGCCGGTATTTATTATGAAAGATACAAATTGTCAGAAAATTTTTTGATTTCATTTAGATATAGATATCGATAAATGATTTGTAACTTAGAAGGTCAATGGTAGTCAGTTATCGGTTTACGGTTAAAAGAATCATGACTAGTCATGATTCATCGCATGAACCTCATGATAGTGTGTCATCAGTCATTAACAGGACCCAGTCACCGTCAACTGTAAACCGTAAACCTGAGCAAGTTATCCCTATTGTGAGATTGTATTAGTTTGACAAGGTCTATGAATTCTTATTAGCCTGTTTAGTGATGGCAGGAACTTGAAGGGATGTGTTGCGGGTTACCTTGATGGTTGATCGTCAGGTCGAAAATTACAATACTAAAAGGTCTCATCATGACAATGAAAAGAATTTTCTATTTTGTGTCGGTTTTTATGCTGATGTGTTGTTCTGTTCAGGATGCGATTGCGGAAGGTGATGCTGTTCCTGCCGATTTGGGTAAGGTCAAGGGTAAGATTGTCGATGTGGCAGGCGCTCCGCTTTCCAAGGGTTTTGTCTCTTTTTTTGATAGTAATAAAGGCGATCCCATGGATTTCGGAGCGAGTAAACGATCCCCTGCCATGATTGCTTTTTTGCAGGAAGGGGGGGTATTGGAAACGGACTGGTTTCCTGCGGGCAGCTACTATCTTGGTGTACTGCCAAGGGAACGCTGGGTGGGTGGGCCGCCTAAGGAGAATGAAAAAAGGTATTCTGCATTTGACGCAGAGGGAAAATACCTTGTGGTGGTTGTTAAAGCCGGAGAAACGATTGATGTTGGCACCATTTCGGTTAAAGAGCCTGAGAAATTTCCAGAGTTAACGATGTTTTTTACTGTTGCCGGGCGGATAATTGATGAAGAGGGTCGTGGGGTGCAGAATGCCGTAGTGGTTGTAAAACAAGACCTGGATAACCCAAAAGGGCTGTTTATCTCCAAGGAGACTGATCTGACCGGAAAATATGAACTTAAAATTCCTCCCGGGAAGTATTTTTTTGTTGCCAGAAAGGAGTTGACTGTTGCGGGGAGGCCGAAGCCAGGTGGACTCATGGGGACGCTGGGCCATAACAAGCCGATTGGTGTGGGCGGAGAATCGGATGAGCCTGCCTCGTATATTGTCGGTTTGGCCGGCCATAGTTATGAACATGTTGATATCACAATGTTTAAGGTCCCAATTCCAGAAGTTCGACGTGCCGAAGTAGAGGCCAAGGTTAAGGCTAAGAAGATAGATAAGGACTCCTTGCCTGATACCTTGCCGCTGAAGCGGAAACGGAGTGGAAACGTTGAGGAAAGTGAGCAGTCGTATAAAGGTGGGGAACAGAACGTCGGGCCAAAATGAATTTTGCTGTGATGGCCTCAGTTGTTCTAAATTGCCATCAAGGGGAATTACAGTAAATATTTACGTTGAGTCCGTGACGGCACGCGGTAAGTGATGAAAGCGTAAGTGGGTTATGTCGAGGGGCTGTATTATAAGTCAGCCAACAAAGCGTTCGGCTTGAATGTGTACCGGATTAGTATTTCTGATAAGGCGGCATGTTGGTTTCCTTGGCCATTTGTCTGAGCAGGTCGAAGTCGGAGTCTCTCGCATCTGTAAATCCGTCTAGTTGGGCACGTTCAAGGATGTTGACCCGTTCTCCATTTGGTAGTTCGACCAACTGGTCTGCCTGAATCCCCAGCAGTACTTTCTTGAACTCCTGGGCAAGTTTCTCGTCTGTTTTCTGGGTGACAGCGAAGTTACAGTAGGGAACAGGAGGACCTTCCGCCAGGATGATATAGTCATTTCGATTGATTTTCCCCTGTTGTTCCATTGTTTCAAAGTCGAGGTAAGGAAAGGCGCCGGCATCGTATTTTCCAAACTCCACGGAGTAGATAAGTTTTTCATGCTTGAAGGAACCCGATGGAAAAGAGTAGGAGGCCAGGTCGGTATCAATGTCGAACCCGAGTTTTTTTAAGGCGTACACTTGACTCATGAAGGTCGTCGGCGCCAGCATCGGGCCGAAGATCATTCTCTTGCCCTTCAGGTCTTCCAGGCTCTTGATACCGCTTTTTTGGGTCGTGACCACCAAGCCCTTGGAGCGGTCGCCTAATTCGCCACGCTTTTCCAGGGCAAGGATGTCAAGTCCGTTGAAACGGTTGTAAATAATGTAGAGGATCGAGTTGGTGTGGGTAAAGTGCAGGTTGTCGATCTCTTTGCCAAAATTAAGGGTGTCGATTGCCACTGCCTCGAACTGCACGTTCAGTTGTTGGCCGAGGTAGATCGTAAGTGGAATGAATCGATCCAGGGTTTCTTTCTCACTGTTGCAGATCATGTAGCCGATGCGATAGGTTGGCAGACTTTTTTTCTGCTCCGTGGAGCAGGATAAAACCGTAATAATGGCGCAGGTAAGCAACAGAAATTTTGTTATAGTTGCTAACAGGGAGAGTGTGCGCATCGACTTTGTTGTGTTAAGGTGGTGGTAAGCCTACCTTGTGATTAGTTACGTTAGCCAAAAGCCATTTACAGGACCACATTAGTTGGTCTTTTTTTTTGGGGCAAGATAAAAAAATGAAAGACCACTTCTTCGATTAAACTGCAGGTATGATTAAGCAGACCTCCATCCATTGTTCAAAACTTATCTGTGCAGCGCTTATTCTCCTGATCTTCGTAATCTACGCCCAAGTCGTAACTTTTCAATTTACCAATTTCGACGACCATTTTTTTGTCACCGAGAATCAGTATGTCCTCAATGGGCTAACCCTCAAGAACGTGCTTTGGGCTTTCACCGATTTTAGCCAAGGTTCGTGGCAGCCGCTAACCTGGCTCTCTCACATGACGGACTGCCAGATGTTTGGCCTTAATCCCTCATGGCATCACCTGGTCAGTGTCGTTGTCCATGCTGTTAACAGCGCGTTGCTTTTTTATGTGCTCAACCTCTATACCGGGGCGATATGGCGTAGTTCTTTAGTGGCAGTTCTTTTTGCCATTCATCCTTTGCATGTTGAGTCGGTCGCTTGGATTTCAGAGCGGCGTGATGTGCTCAGCGGTATGTGGTGGATGCTCACCATGTGGCGTTATTGGATTTGGTGTCACCACCGCCAGAGGCGTAACGCCGTGTTGGTTGGATTGTGTTTTTTGGGGGGGCTGATGTCCAAACCCATTATTGTCACTCTGCCACTGATTTTCCTTCTCTTGGACATCTGGCCGTTACAGCGGGTGTCTGCAACCAGTCTAGGCCAACTTCTGCAGCAAAAGAAGAAGGTCTTGTCGCTGATTGGAGAGAAGATCCCCCTGTTTATTATGGCCTTAATTTCAGGCGTACTCACCATTTTTGCAGAGGGGGGGCAAGGAACCCTCGGCACGTTGACTTCTTATCCGATGACCTTGCGGGTCGGCAATGCCCTGCTCTCCTATGTCCGATATCTCGGGAAAACCCTCTGGCCAACTTCGCTGCTGCCGTTTTATACCTATCCCGATGTGCTTCCCTGGCAGGTTTGGTTGGCGGTGGCAGCGCTTACCCTGATCACCCTATACTGTCTGTGGCAATTTCCCAAGCACCCGTATCTGTTGATCGGGTGGCTCTGGTATCTGGTGATGCTGTTACCGGTGATAGGCATTATCCAGCAGGGTGAATTTGCCATGGCCGACCGCTATACCTATCTGCCGCTGATTGGTGTTTTCGTGATGTTGATTTGGGGGGGAGGAGCCTTGGTCACGGCGCTGCCTTGGTGGCGGCGGGAGTGGTCGATTGCCATTGCCGTCTGCTTAGTCGTTGCCTTAAGCGCTGTAACCTTCAGGCAGACCAGTTTTTGGCGCGACACTCCGACCCTTTTTGCTCACACCCTCAAGGAAGATCCTGGTAATTTCAAGGCCATGCTTCAGCTTGGCGCCTATTACCGGGATGGGGGTGAATTGGAGTTGGCCAGAGATTATTTTTTACAGGCGCTTAAGCAGGACTCCAATAACCATGAGGCATTATCGAATCTTGGTGACGTCTATGGCCAGATGGGACGATTCGAGGAGGCGGAGCGTTATTTTCAGCAGACTTTGGCGCTTAATGCCGCCGATATTCAGGTCCATGTCCATCTGGGCATTGTGAGGGCCAAGCAAGGAAAGATCGAGGAGGCAGTTTTAACCTTCGAAAGGGCCCTGATGCTTCAGCCTGATAATGTCAAGATACGGTTGAATCTCGGAGGCGCACTCTACCTGTTGGGGCAATTTGAGCAAGCCAGCGAACAGTTCGCCATCGTGCTCCGTGCGGAACCAGGTTCAGCCGATGCTTACAATGGTCTTGGGTTGGTTTTGATGGGGCAGGAGCGGTACGCTGATGCTGTGCATCAATTCCAGGAAGCGGTGAGGCTTGATCCCTCATTTCAGAGCGCCCAGGATAATTTACTGAGTGCATCTTTGAAAGTAGGGGAGGGGCGATGAAATATTTTGATCAACAGGTGTGGCCGCTGACACAAAAAAAGTGGTTTATGCGGTTGTTGCCTTTTTTCGTCGTGGCAGCGGTGTACGGTCAAACTGTTGGTTTTGACTTTGTCAATTATGATGACAATGTCAATGTATATGCCAACTCTTTACTCGTTGGCGAATTTCTTGGGGTCTTCGCCCAGGTATGGTCCGCACCTTATGAGGGGCTTTATGTTCCTCTGACCTATAGCCTGTGGGCTTTGTTGGTAAAGATTTCTGCTCTGCTGCCTTATGCCGACTATCCGCAGAATCCCCATCTCTTTCATGGCGCTAATATTTTTGTTCACGGGGTGAACACCGTGGCGCTGACAGCTTTGTTGCGGAGGTTGTTGAGGGATGAATGGGCGGCTCTGGGTGGTGCCTTGCTCTTTGCGCTCCATCCGGTGCAAGTAGAGTCTGTGGCCTGGGTGAGCAGCATGAAAGATTTGCTCATGGGTTTTTTTTCACTGTTGGCACTGTGGCATTTTGTGCTCTTTGCTCAAAGGGATGATTCAATGAATCGGTCCCTTCGTTACGCTCTCGGGTTGATCTTCTTTGGCGCTGCCTTGCTGGCCAAACCGAGTGCGGTGGTGGCACCGTTGTTGGCTGCGGTGATCGGCTTTTATGTGCTGCGGCTGAGACCAAAGGAGTTGGTCATCATGCTTGCCCCTTGGGTGGTCATGGCCTTGCCTGTGGTGTTGATTACCAAAATGGCCCAGCCAGAAACTCAAGCGATCTTTATCCCTCCCCTGTGGCAACGACTGGTGGTTGCCGGCGATGCCGTAACATTTTATGCTGGGAAGCTCGTTTTCCCTTGGACTCTAGTCCCTGACTATGGCCGTACCCCGCAGTTCGTGGTGGCACAAGGCTTGAGTTATCTCACAGGGGTATTGCCGTGGCTCGTGGTGGCTACGGTCCTCTGGCGAAGCCGTTCTCCCTGGGTGCTTTGTGGGGTGGCGCTATTCGTGGTGGCCATTCTTCCGGTATCCGGAATCCTGCCTTTCAGTTATCAGGCGATGTCTACGGTCGCGGATCGTTATCTTTATTTGGCGATGCTCGGCCCGGCATGGCTGGTGGGACAACTCCTGCTGAAATTTAAGGGCAGGCGCAGGACATGGTGGATCTTTGCTGTGGTTTTGATCGTGTTTGTGGTTCGAACGCTTGTGCAGTTGCCGCCGTGGCGCGACTCGATGTTGTTTAATACCTTTGTCTTGAAAGAGAATCCAAAGAGTTGGACAGCTGCCACCAACCTTGGGGTGGTCACTATGGATCGGGGAAACATTTCTGAAGCGATAGCGCTCTATGAAAGGGCAATTGCCTTAAATCCCGGTTATGTGACTGCCTACTATAATCTGGGGGTGGTCAGGGCCAGGATGAATGAAAATGATCTGGCGGCATGGGCCTATCATAAGGCCATTGAGACTGGACCCTATTTTTTTATGTCGTACAACAATCTCTGCAATCTCTACCTCGCTATGGGACGGGGAAATGATGCGGTGGCGATTTTTCAGCAGGCAGTTAGGGTCTTTGTCGATCCGAAGGTGGATCCAGACTTGGCTAAGGGGATTAATATTGGGGGGCAATCTAAGGCTGCTGCTGATAACACGAGCAGGGCCTTGCTCTATAATATCGCCGGTCGTTTCACCCTGGAGATGAACCAGCTGGATGCCTCGATTGGCTATCTGGTTCGGGCCACCTCTCTTGATCCAGGATTGGCCGAGGCCTTTAATAGTCTTGGCAACGTCTATGTCGAGGCAAGAGAGGGAGAGAAGGCGCTAGCGGCTTATTTACGCACGATTGAATTGATTCCTGACGCGGCTGAACCCTACAACAATCTCTGTCTGTTGTATAATTCGTTGAACCGAAGTGTTGAGGCTGTTGCTGCTTGCCAGCAGGCCATTGCCAGAAATGCTGGCTATGCCGATGCCTATTTTAATCTTGGTAATGCGTATTTTGCCCTGGGTCAGGATCAGGAGTCTGCTAGCGCCTACCAGAAGACGCTTGCGCTTCAAACAAGCCATGTCTGGGCGGCCTTTTATGCAGCGGAGGTGGCAGAACGATTGAACAAGAGACAGGAGGCGATAGCTCTCTACCGGCAGGCAATTAAGATTGATCCGGCTTTTGCTGCGGCCTATCTCAATCTCTCTCGAGCGCTGTTGCGCAGCGGGAAGAGAGAGGAAGCGGTGCGGATGTACCAACAGGCCAAGGACCTCGGAGAGCACGATGTGATGATGGAAGGGATTTTGATTAGGTAACGGAAAGTAATAGGAGACCCCGGACCATGAATTTTCAAAGTGTGAACTGGGGAGAGGGTGCGTCACTGTATGGTGAGCACCAGAGGTTACCTTTCGGCTCAGCTCAGCAAGGACACAGGGGGAACAGGAGTCGGCCACATCAAAAGTAAGTGATCACGGGGTAGCGACTAGAAATTGCGCTCTATCTCGAAACCGTAAATTATCAATTGATTTTGGCAATAACAAAGAGAGCGATGATCACCAGAATAAAAAATACACCAACCTTTACATTGACTGAATGATCTTCTGCATGATGCCCTGTGTCATGATTATCGTGTCCGCTCATTTTCCCCTTCCTTTCGTTGATTTTTCAGTATGAATCTGACCATTTTCTCTCTCTCCGATATTTGAACAATTCTATCCTGTTTTGTCGATCACTTTCTTGAGGGATTTTTTTTTGCAATACAGCACACATTCCAGCTATTGAGGCTGGGGACGTGACCGGTCAACCACTCTTCGACATTAAGCAGGGTAAGGTTTGCGTGGTGGAGGAGGGCTGTTATTTCCGGAAGAAACAGGTAACGCATTATGTGGGTTTCTCGCATGGTCTGGCGGGAGCCATCGGTCTTGGTGGTGATGTCGATCTCGAAATTAACCTCGACGGTATTGGTATTGTCGTGGAGAACCGGCTCGGTGATCCGTCGGAGTGCGAACGTTTCGTCTTCCACCCGTTTGACCCGGACGGTTGGTTTTTCATGGAGGACTGCCGGGCCGTACCAGAAATCAAAGATGAACAGGCCTCCTGGTTCGAGATGAGCAGCTGCCGTATGCATGGCGTTTTGTAGCTCTTCGTTGGTGGTATGATAACTGACGACGTGGAAGAGAGAGAGAACCAGGTCGAATTTTTTGTCGAGCCTGAGTGAGGTGATGTTGCCCAGGACGAAGGATGGCGCCGGGTGGATGGCCGATTCAGCTACAGCGCGGGTAGCAATGGTGAGCATGGTCTCGGAGCGATCAACCCCGGTGACCTGGTAGCCTTGGCCGGCCAGGTGGAGATCGTGACACCCGGTGCCACAGCCAAGATTAAGAACCTCCATCAGGGGTTGGGAGGAGGCGAAGCGTTGGGCCAGGGCCAGAACATAGTCTGTTTCCCGGCCATAGTCCTTGTCGGTGTTGAGTAGATCGTAATAGTGTGAGTATTGTTGAAAGATTGTACTCATTGGAGGATGCGTTTTACCTCATCTGCGACATATTGAATTTGGGTGTCGGTGATGGCCAAGCCACTGGGTAGATAAAGCCCTTGACGGGCCAGTCGTTCCGATACCGGGAGGTGATGATCCTGGAAGAGACCCATCTGCAGAAACACCGGTTGCTGGTGCATCGGCCAGAAGAATGGCCTAGTGCCAATGCCCTTGGTCGAAAGTCGGCTCATGGCCTTGGTGGCAGACAGCGGCGCATCGTCTGGTAGCACAAGTCCGTAGACCCAATAGATATTCTCAGTGCCGTGTGCTGAGGGCAGGGGCCTTTGCACGGGGCAATCGCAAAGTAAGGTGTTATATAGATGGCCAATCTCCCGTTTTCGGGCAACGTGGCGGCTCAATTGTTCAAGCTGGGCGCAACCGACTGCGGCCTGGAGGTTGGTCATTCGGTAATTCCAGCCTAACTCCTTATGCACGAATCGTTTCTGTGGCTGAAAACAGAGATTGATCAGGGCGCGGCAACGGTCGGCCAGTTCCTGATTGTCGGTGAGGACCATGCCACCTTCGCCGGTGGTGATGTGTTTGTTGGGGTAAAAACTGACAATGCTGAGGTCGCCGAAGCTACCGCACGGTTGGCCGTTGTGGTGCTGGCCGATGGCCTGGGCCGCATCTTCGATGATCTTCAGATGGTATCGGTTGGCGAGGTCGAGAATCTTTTCCATGGCGGAGGTAAGGCCGTAGATGTGCACTGCCATGATGGCCCTGGTCCGTGGGGTGATCTTGGCTTCAATCTGGTCGGCATCCATGTTCCAGTTGGCTTGGTCGCAGTCCACCAGCACCGGGGTTGCTCCTTGTCTGACGATGGCCTGGGCACAGGAGATGATGGTGAAGGACGGCATGATTACCTCGTCCCCCGGACCAAGGCCGAGGGCCGCAATTGCCACGTCGAGGGCGCCGGACCCGTTTGCGGTGGCGATTCCGTGTCGCCGGCTGACTGTTGCGGCAAACTCTTTTTCAAATCGGGCAACAAAGGGGCCTTCGCTGGAGATCCAGCCCGAGTCGATACACTCGCTGAGATAGCGTTTCTCGTTGCCGTTTAACAGCGGTTCGTTGACCGGGATCTGCATCAGGTCTGGTCCTTTAGTTTGTTGGCCAGTGGATAATCTGGACTTGATCAGGCAACACCCCGGGAAAGCGGCGTTTGTCGTCTATGCCGGAGAATGGCCCCTGCTTGACTTCAATCATCTCCACCTCTTCCAGCACCTGAAATCCATGGCCGCCAGCGGCAAGAAGAATGATGTCACCCGCTTCAAGGACGACGCTTTTTAGATAGGTCTGGGCGGTGTCATAAAAATCCACCCGCAATCGCCCCTTGCGGAGGATCAGCACCTCCTGGGTGAGTGTGACTTTTCTGGGTAGTGGATTATGGGAGTGAGCTGCAATGGTATGGCCCTCTGGGTGATTCATGTAGGCGAGTTGCTGGGAAAAGGTGTTCGGGGTGAAAAAGTTTACTCCTGGTTGAGTGTAGGTATGGGGAATGATCATGGCTAACAGCTGTCCCTCGTGGGTAATTTGGTGAGGGGACAGAGTTTGGGTTGTTGGCTGGATCATTGATATTTCCGGATGTCGTCGTAAGTTGGGTTAGGCTGTAGTTTGGCCGCTCTTCTCAGTACCCCCTTGAGGGGTGTCATCCAACACACATGTGGCTTTGGGGGGCTATGGCGATAAACGATAGGGCTCAACGGCCCGCATCTGCTCAGGGTCGGAGAGGCCTAAGGTCTTGGCCTGATCGGCAGCCTTAACTGCGGGGTGATAGCGCCCTGTGGAGAGATAGGCCGTTGATAAAGTATTATACGCAGGAGCGAACCCCTGGTCAATTGTTATGGCTTGGCGGAGTGCGGTAATGGCGTCGTCGTTGCGGCCACTGGCCAGCAGGGCCTTTCCCAGGTTGTGCCATGGGATGGGGCTTTTTTCTCCGGTCTCGGTTGCCGTGGTGAACAGGGGTATCGCTTTATGGTTTTGGTCGGTTTCCAGGTAAAGGAGACCAAGGTTGTTGTAGGCTTCTGGGCGGTTGGGCATCAGGGCAATGGCCTTTTGGAAGCAGGTGATTGCCGCATCCAGGTTTCCCAGAGTCTTGTTCAAGGCGCCTAAGTTGATATATGCCTCGGTGAAACGGGGATTGATTTTCACCGCTCGTTGATAGGCGCCAAGAGCGGCATCGGGGTTGTTGATGCTGTTGTAGACAATGCCTAAGTTGGCATAGGCCTTGTCGTAATCAGGTCGGAGCGCCAGTGATTTTTCTAAGTGGGCAATGGCTTTTGTCGGCTGGCCCAGATCGTAGTAGACCATGGCGAGATCGTTATGGGCATTGGGGAGGTTGGGATTCATGGAGAGGGCCTTGAGATAGTAGGCAATGGCCTTTTCTTTATTGCCGGTCTCTTTGTGGACGACGGCGAGGTTAATAATGGGAAGTTCGTATTCCGGCTTGAGGGCGATTGATTTATTGAGGCTCTCAATGGCTTTTTCTGTTTCGTGAATGGCGTGATAGGCGTTGCCAAGGTTGTTGTGGAAGAACCAGCTGTCGGGATTAATTGTGACAGCGTGTTGATTGAAGGTCAGGGGGTCTCGCCAATATCGTGCCTGGATTATCGTGTCGCCGGCCAGGATGACTAAGGCGGCAAGGGTAATTCCCTTGGCTCTGGTGTCGGAGAATCGGGTGAGTATCTGGGATGCGGCGAAGGCCGGGCCGAGCATGGAGAGGTAGAGATAGCGGCAAGCAACGGTTGAGAATTGCTGAAAATTGAAGGGGATGAAGCCTAAAACCGGCAGCAGGGCGATGATGAAGAGTCCGGTGGAGGTGAATAGTGGTTGGGGTCGTTTCCAGATCAGGTAAGCAATCAAGAGGTAGGGCAGTAGGGCGGTGATATAGATTGCTGGCTGAGCGAGAATCACTTCAAAGGTACGCCCGTAATCCGGGCCGAAATTGATCGGCAGCGCCAGTTTGGTGAGATAGAAAGTAATCGCGTCCCCGGCCACCAGAAATCGCTGCCACAGGGGAGCCAGGAGATCGGGATCGGTTACCGGTTGGGATTGCCGGGTCATCAGGATAATAGGAAGGGGGCAAAGGAGCCACGGAGAAAGAGTTATGATCAGGCGTTTGCGACTCTGTCCTAACTCGAAGAAGCCGATTGTTGCGGCAAGAAGGGGGACGATTACGGCGTTGGGCTTGGACAGCATTGCTAAGATAAATGAAATCAGGGCCAGAGAGTAGCGCCACCGTGATTTGGGTAGGGATTCGGTGTGTTGGACGCTCAGAGTATACTGCCACAGGGCCATGACCGACCAGAAGCCGGAAAGCAGATCTTTTAATCCCGTGGCCCAGGCCACCGGAGCCACCTGCACTGGATGAATGGCGAAGAGCAGAGCCCCAGCCGCTGCTGCCCAGGGGACAGTTTGTAATCGGCGGAGAAGGAGAAAGACCAGGGCTGTGGTGGCGCTGTGGAGCAGGACATTGATCGAGTGAAAGAGATGTGGATTGAGGGGGTGTCCTGGGCCGCCGTCGATAAGCCGTGAGATAAACGCTTGGGCGGACCACAGGGTGTAGGTCAGTGGGATGTAGAGCTTGAGAAAGGGTTCTTTCCAGAAGTGGAGGATGTTGTCGACGGACAGATGTTCGAGATACGTGTTTTCGGTGATGTTGATCGTGTCGTCGTAGCCGAGAAACTCGTGACCGCATACCGGCAGAAAGACCATGATCGTGACGAGGATGACCAGAGGCAGAAGGAGTCGGTTGTCGCGCATGGTGAGGTGGCGGAGCACGGTCAGGCTACGGCCTGGTTCGCCGAGATGGAGCGCTATTTTTTAGCGCTCGGGCCTTGAAGATGTGGCGGAGGTATTGGCTGCCGCGTCCCATCAGGCCGAGGAAGGTCTCGGCCGTCTTTGACTGGCCTATAGTTCGGGGGATATTCTGGTAAGGGACTTCGACCCAGCGGTAGTTGTCACGGATCAGCTCTGCCATCAGCATGATGAAGTACTCTCCATAGTCGCCATGGAGAGGGATGCCTTTGATCACCTCGCTTCGGATGGCGATGAATCCGCTGGTCCAGTCATGAAAGTGGGTTTGCATGAGGAGGGTGGTGAGCCAGTTCAAGCCATGGGTGGCGCACTTTTGGATGACCACGATTGGCCCTTTGTGGCCGTAAAGTTCATCGGCGCCGCCAGGGATATAGCGGCTGCCGATGGCAGCATCTGCGTTGTGGTCAAGGACATGGGTGATTAATTGCGGCACAGTTGTTGGCGGCAGTGAGAAGTCGCAGTCCATCCAGACCACGATTCGGCCTTGGCTCTCGTCAATGCCCCGCTGGATAGCGCTGACCAGACCCCGTTCCTCAGTCCGGACGATCAGTCTGATATTGGCGACGGTGGGTATGATCTCTCTGATCGCCTGGGCGGTGCCGTCGGGCGAGTTGTCGTCAACGACGATAAACTCCACAGGCCAGGGCAAGACAGCGCTTAGCGCCGGGATCAGTTTTTCGATATTACCCTTTTCATTATAGGTGGGTAATATTATACTGGCCAAAAGTTCAGGGGTATCCATTAGTTCCGGCATGCTGTCTCTTAAATAGTAAACGTTTACCGGGCACCCCATCTGCTTTGTCATCGGCCTGCTCATGTGCAACTAGCACACTTCGCAGACCGCTTTATTGACCGACGAAGCGGGTCAATATAAATCGCGCATCTGGGGCACCCGGTAGACGTTTACAGTCCGGTGAAATCTGCACGTTCAACGCTTCTGGTGAACGATTACCTTAAATCAATTATGGCGCGACAAATTATAACACTCAGAAATATGGTGCCTGTGGCGGTCGGCTGGTTGCTGATCGTTATCCATTATCTCATCTTTAGTCAATTCTTCCCCAATGCTCAAGGGAAACTTGGCCACGATTACCAGTACAATCTGCCGCTGCTGCTCGATGGTTATTACTGGTTTCTCAACAACGGCCTGCTGTCCCTGCCTTGGTTTACCCCCTCATTCTGCGGTGGTATGCCGCTGATGGCCAATCCGGCCACCTTCTATGTCTCGACGGCGCAGTGGTTTACCTTCCTGGCGGATCCTCTGACCGGGGTCCGTCTGACCTTGGCGCTGTTCGCAGCTCTTGGATTTTGGGGATTCTATCTCCTGCTGCGTCGGGTGTTTGCTGTTGGCAGTTGGGCCGCCCTTCTGGGCGGGGGACTGTTTTTGTTTAATGGTCTGTATGCCTGGCGGGTTGTGGTGGGACACTTGGAGTTTCACGCCTTTATGCTGACTCCGGGGATTGCCTGGTGTCTGCTGCAGCGCGGATCTTTTGCATCCGGGTGGGGGTGGTGGCGCATGGCCCGGAATACACTATGCGCTGCCCTTATGCTCAGCTATGCCTTCATGTCCGGCATGGCGCAACTTATTGTGCCCTCGTTGATCGCGGTGGTCATCATTGCCGGGCTTGCCCGTTTGACCCCTGGCGGCAATGTCGATTGCTTGGGATTTGTGTTCAGATTTGTCTCTGCTGGCGCCGTTGCTTTAGGGCTGTCAGCGTCAAAGCTTGTGGCCTCGTTGTCGTTTCTGGGCAATTTCCCGCGTGATTCCTATCTGCTGCCTGGTGTCGAGGGGGTGGGGAAACTTATTTCCTTTATTTTCCAGGTGCTGTCGGTGGGTGGTGTCCATGTCGATAGCGAGTCGATGATTGCCAATTCGCAATGGACCCTTGGCCGCCACGAATTTGAGTTTGGTTTGACCATTGCCCCCTTTGTGCTGATTGCCTTGGGGTTGGTGCTTAATGGCGGGTGGCGGAGGGTGTTCGCTACGGTTGTCGGTCTTCGGCAGTTGCCGTATCTGGCGCTCTGTCTCTCTCTTCTTGCCGTTCCTCTGGCTTTGAACTATTATTCGCCGGAATGGAACCAGATATTGAAGACGGTCCCCTTGGTCAGAAATTTAAGTAATTTTTTTCGGTGGATTATTATCTATATCCCCTGTGTGGTGATTTTGGCGGCGCTGGCGGTGGAGAAGAGTCCTTTTCTTATGCGAATTGCTCCCTTGGTGGTGGGGGCAACACTTGTTTGGGTGGTGGCTCAGACTCTTTTCGCCGATACCGCCTACTATGATGATCAACCCTATGATCCGGCGCCGGTGGTTTCAGCCTACTGGCAGACGCGGATAAAGGGAACTCCTCCTGTGATTGCCGCCCAGGTCGCGAGCTTGGATGAGGCAGGTCAGCCGGCGTTGACCCAGGCTCGGAATGATGCCCTGATCCATGGCGAGTCCCAGATTTTGTGCTATGAGCCGATGTTTGGGTTTCGATTGGAGTTTCTGCCTTTTAAAGGGATCAGGCCGGGGCCGACTCTGTTAGAGTATGATGGGGAACTTAATGTAAAAAATCCTGCCTGTTACCTCTATCCTGATGAGAACGGATGTGTGCCTGGTGATCATTTTCGCGTTGCTGAGAAGTCCGAGGCGCAACAGTTTATCAGCTTTCATCCCTTTCCCTATAAGCTGTCGCGTTGGCAGGCAGTGGCTGATCGAGTTAATCTTATTTGTTTGCTAGCCGTGCCTCTTTTTGCCCTGGCCTATGGCGTGGCTGCACTGTACGACAGACAGGCTCAGAGGGGAGTCCGGTGAGCGCTGCCCGGTCGAGAATGGCTCGGTGCTCGGGGCGTTGGCGGTGGGTATGGACTGCGGGGGCGCTTGTCCTCGTTGTTGCTGTGGTTTATGGCCGAGTTGTCGGTTTTGAGTTTCTTGATTATGATGACAATCTCAATGTGTATGAGAACCCCCTGCTCAGCAACATCTCTGCCTCAAATCTGCTGCGTTTTTGGCAGAAGCCTTTTGAGGGTCTCTATATCCCACTCACCTATACTGTCTGGGCGCTGCTGACCAAGATCTCCTCTTTTTTGCCCGGGAGCCACGACAGGATCTTTAACCCTCAGCTGTTTCATGCCGCAAACCTTCTAGTTCATGCGGCCAATACGGTCGTCCTTTTCAGTCTGTTACGGGTGGTGGTTAAATCGTATTGGCCTGCCGTGGGAGGAGCGCTTCTCTTTGCCCTCCATCCGTTGCAGGTGGAATCAGTGGCGTGGGTCACAGGATTTAAGGCAGTGCTGTATGGGTTTTTTTCACTGATGACGTTGTTGTTGTATGTGCTGCATGGCAATGAACGTGAAACAGGGGCGTCTTCCAGCTCTGGCCAGTGGTTACTGTTCTATTTGGCGTCTTTTGGGTGTTTTGTGTCCGCCATGCTGACCATGCCCTCAGCGGTGGTGTTGCCGCTGGTGGCTGGGATTATCGCGATTGTGCTGATGGCAAGGCCTTGGCGGGTGGTCGTTCGGGAACTGATTCCCTGGCTGGTCCTGGTGGCGCCGGTGGCGCTGGTGACCAAGGGGGCGCAACCAGACATTCAGCAGGTTTTTTTGCCTACCTTGGGACAGCGGTTTCTGGTGGCAGGGGATACCCTGTCCTTTTACCTTGGCAAATTTTTGTTTCCTTTCCGGCTAGGGCCTGACTATGGTCGCACTCCCGAGTTGGTTCTTGGTGATACCCCTTGGGTGTACCTTACCGGGCTTGCTCCGTATCTGCTGGCGGGGATACTGCTTTGGCGGTGTCGTAACGCTTGGGTGTGGGCGGCCGTCGGGATTTTTGTCGTCGTCTTGGCGCCAGTTTTGGGTTTTCTCTCGTTTACCTTTCAGGATATGTCGACGGTCGCCGACCGTTATTGCTATCTTGCCATGATCGGGCCAGCCGTGTTTTGCGGATGGGCGCTCTGCCGGTGGCCTGGCCGTTGGGTCGTGATCGCCCCCTTTATTATCATCTTGATAACCTTTGCAGTGATCAGCGCTGCCCAGACCCGTCACTGGCGGGATTCCTTCGTTTTCAATACCTATGCCCTGTCGGTCAATCCTCGAAGTTGGCTGGCTTTTCATAATCTTGGTCTGTGGTATTTTGAGAACGGGCAGATGGATACGGCAATTGCGCACTATGAACGGGCGCTTGCCTTGAAGCCCAACTCCTTTAAGGCCTATAATAATCTGGGGATGATTTATGACCGCTTGGGCCAGAAGGATAAGGCGATTGAATCCTATAAAAAGGCGCTCTTGATCAAACCTAACTATCCCTTGGTGTGTAACAATATTGCGGTGATCTATAAGGGGCTTAAGCGTTATGACGAGGCGTTCAGCTATTATCAAAAAGCATTGGCCCTTGATCCTGAATTCGCCGAGGTTCATGCCAACCTTGGTAACCTCTACCGAGTGCTTGGCAAAGCGGAAGACGCGGTTGCCAGCTACCGGCAGGCCTTGGCGCTTCGGCCGAATAATGTCGAGTTGGCCAATGACATTGGACTTATCTACGCTGAGGAAGGGAGACTTCTAGAGGCGATTGACTATTACCGCAAGGCAGTGAAGGTCAATCCGGAATTCGCCGAGGCCCATGCCAATATGGGGGTGGCTTATAAAATACTGGGGCAGACCCCGGCGGCGATTGCGGCTTTTCGTCAGGCAGTGGCTCATGATCCCGGGCTGGTTGAGGCCTATATTAATCTGGGTTATCTCTTGTCCTCAGCAGAGGGATATGCTGAGGCGATTCAGATGTATCAGCAGGCGGGAGTCTTGAGTCCTGATAATGAAATTCCGCACTATGCCTTAGGGACGCTCTATGGTGAGTTGGGCCGGGACAGAGAGGCTCTTGATGCCTTTCAGCGAGCCGTGGCCGCCAATCCCGACTTCGGGCCGGGTTATCTTGCCCTCTCCCGGCTGTTTCTGCGCACTAAGGATTATGATCGGGCGGTGGAGTTTGCTGATCGCGCAAAAAAACTGGGCTATGCCGACCGGGATCAGTTGGACGCCCTGGCTCCATACCGCAAGAGGTAGCTTCTGGTGCTGAATACAAGACCATGGATAGCTCTTGTTGTTGTTGTTCTTGTCGTCCTGGGGCCGGTCATCGGTCATGAGTTTCTTGACTATGACGATGCGATTAATATTACCAGTAATCCCGAGGTAACCAAGTTCAGTCTCGAAGGGTTGCTGAGTTTCTGGCTCACGCCCTATGTTAATCTCTATATTCCGGTTACTTATAACCTGTGGGCGTTACTCGCCAAGGCATCAGGTGTTCTTCCCGGCGCTGTTGTCGGTCAACTCAATCCCGCGCTTTTTCATGGTGTAAATCTGCTGCTTCATCTTGCCGGGGCCAGTATGGTCTTTTTGCTCCTGAGTGACCTGTTCCGGGCTCCTTGGGCGGCTTGGGCCGGAGCTGTGTTGTTTGCCATTCATCCCGTCCAGGTGGAATCAGTGGCTTGGGTCACGGGCATGAAGGACGTGCTCAGTGGTTTTTTTTCGCTCATGGCCCTTTGGTTCCTTGTTCGATATGTCAGGGAAGATGGTGAAGAGGGAAACAGGTGGGGTTGGTATCTCGCGGCTGCGATTTTTTTCCTACTGGCGATGCTCTCTAAACCTGGCGCTGTGGCAACGCCCGCGCTCGCATGGATTATCGGGGTCTTATTGCTTGGCAGGAGGCCGGTCAGAGCACTTTTTGACATTGTGCCATGGGTGGTTCTAGCGGCCCCGATTGTCATGGTGACCAGAGTTGCCCAGGCTGAACCTCATCATGTGTACCAGCCAGCTTTGTGGCAGCGTATTCTGGTGGCCGGTGACTCCCTGTCATTTTATCTTGGTAAGCTTCTCCTGCCGGTGAATCTTGCCCCAGATTATGGCAGGACCCCGGAGTTTGTGCTCGATCATGGCTGGAGTTATTTGACCGGTGTGTTTCCCTATCTCTTGGCCGTTCTTTTGCTGTGGAAGGGGAGTCGACCATGCCGTGCCGCGACCGGAATCTTTGTCTGTGTGCTGCTGCCGGTGTCGGGGATAATCCCCTTTGTCTTTCAGCAGATCTCAACGGTGGCGGATCGTTATCTCTATCTCGCCATGCTGGGGCCGGCCCTGGCCTTGACTTGGGTTCTTGCACCGATCCGGTCGAAGGCGGTGTGGGCGGGAGTAGTGGTGGTGCTCGCCCTGTTTGCCGGTATCTCCATGGCTCAGATTCGCTTCTGGCACGAGCCAAGGGTCTTTTACGATCACGCCTTGAAGGTAAATCCCAGGAGTTGGACCGCTTACAACAATCTCGGTAATATTCTGGCGGAGAGTAATCAGCCTGGCGAGGCCATTGTGGCCTATGAAAAGGCCATCGCCATTGATCCCGATTATGCCGAGGCCTATAATAATTTGGGTACAACGTATGCCTCTTTGAAACATTGGGAGAAGTCGATCAATGCCTTTGTCCGGGCGATGGAGATTAATCCCTATTATGTTGATGCCGCGATTAATTTGGGCGATGCCTATCGGGCGAATGCCCAGCACGATGAGGCCATTGCCGCTTATGAGTGGGCCATCGACTCAGGGTCATCCACGGCTAAAGTCTATTATAGTCTATGCACTCTGTATCATGAACTCTCGCACAATGAGGAGGCCGCCTCCTGTTACAATAAGTTTTTGGCAATCAAGCCTGATTCTGCCGAAGGCTATAATAACCTGGGCACGGTTTACAAGGACTTGAACAGGAACGCCGATGCCATTGATGCCTACCATAAGGCCTTGACCATAAGGCCTGAGTTTGCCGAGGTCTACAATAATCTGGGGTTCTTATTTGCCGCAGAGCAGAAGTTCGCCGAGGCGATCAGGTATTACCGCAAGGCGGCGGAACTCTATCCTGATCATCCTTTGCCAACGCGTAATTTGGCGTTGGCCTTGATTGCCTTGGGTCAAAGCGATGAAGCCATTGCCTGGCTCAAAAAGGCAATTTCTGTCGATCCCACTTTTGCCCCGGCGTATAACGACTTGTCCCGGCTGTACTTTGCCAGAAAGGAGTACCGGCAGTCGGTGACCTATGGTGTGCGGGCTCGGGAGTTGGGGCTTATTGATGAGGACCACTGGCAGACTCTTGTTCCTTACCTGAATCATCACTGACCAAGGACTATTATCCATGAACTTCCGGCGCCATCCGATTCGTTTGTTGTTGCTTCTGGTGGGGGTGTTCCTGCCGATCTGTGGGTACGAGTTTGTCAGTTATGATGATGGATTGTAACTACACGGTTAACGGTAATCAGTTATCGGTTTACGGTTAAAAGAATCATGGTTTGACATTAATCATCGCATGATACTCAATGTCAGTGTGTCCTCAGCCATTGGCAGGACCCAATCACCGTCAACTGTCAACCGTAAACCGACAACCTGAGCAGTTACGATGGATTTAATATTTAATGGTGTTGTCCCATGGAGTTGTTGTGATGGAAAGAACTGAGATTATGCCTTCAGCGTGCTCTTCCACTGTTTTGCTCTCCTATGGGGCTTTTCTGGCGGCAGTGGTGACGTTTCTGCTCTTTTTCTCCGCGCGTAACTACCAATTCGTTGCCCTCGACGACTATGCCTACGTGGTCAATAATCAACATATTTCACAGCTTGATTGGCGTACGGTATGGTGGGCCTTCACCACTTTTCATGAGGGCAACTGGCACCCAGTGACCCTGTTGTCCTTGGCGGTTGACCGCTATTTCTGGGAGCTTGACTCATTTGGCTATCATCTTACCAATAGTCTGATTCACAGTCTTACGGTGCTGATGGCCTGTCATCTCTTTTTCGTGCTCCTCAGCGCAGCCTATAAGGAGCATCCAGAAGAGGGGCGAAGCCAGCGCGGCATAGTGGTCGGCAGTATTATCGGGGCTTTATTTTTTGGACTTCACCCTTTGCGGGTCGAGTCAGTGGTGTGGATCAGTGAACGTAAAGATGTCCTCTGTCTGTTTTTTGTGACAGCGGCGATCTGGTGGTATCTTCGCTACGCCTATCAGTCTCAGGCCAGGGTGTCAGTCCCTTTCTGGAGATTTAGAAGCTATTGGGTTACGTTCGCCTTGTCATCCCTTGCCTTGATGAGCAAGTCCGCAGCCGTCAGCATGCCATGTATTTTGTGCATCATTGACTGGTATCCTCTTGGCCGTCGTTCGGTACGAGGTGGTTTTATTCGCACGCAGATCGACAAAATCCCGTTGGTGATGCTCTCCGTGATCGCTTCTTTTTTGGCGCTCCAGTCCCAGCGGGGCGCCACCAAGGTGTTCGCTGAGCTTGATCTGTCCTCCAGGGTGCTTATTGCCTGTAAGGCTCTTTTTTTCTACCTGACCAAGACCCTCTGGCCCTTCGATCTGGGACCTTTTTATGGCCATCCTGGAAATGTTGCCTCAACAGCGCCAGGTGAATATTTGTTGTATCTCCTGATGATGGCTGGACTGTTGTTGACGGTGGCGCTGGTCGGCAGGCGTTGGCGGATGTGGCCCGCGCTTTTCTGTTATTATGTCGTAACGCTTATGCCAATGCTGGGTCTGATTCAAGTCGGAGGTCAGTGGGTTGCTGATCGATACAGCTATCTGCCGGCGCTTGGTCTGTCGCTTATCTGGGCCGGTGGTTCTGTCTGGCTGGTGGATCGCCTCCACTCCAAAAGAACGATCAGCTATTCATTGCTGGGATTGGTCCTTATCCTCTGCCAGCTTCTGATTTTTTGCGTTCTTACCGTGCGCCAGATTCCTGTTTGGAGCACGACGGAGACGTTGACTTCCAGAATTATTGAAATGCAGCCTCAACGTTATGGCGAGGTCTATTATGTCCGGGCTGTGTACCGTAATCGCGCCGGTTTATATCAGCTTGCGCTGGAGGATATTGGCGAGGCGATGCGGAGTGCGCTGCAGCAAAACCGGCATGAGGTGTTTTCTAAAATTGCCTTTGTAGAAGCAAGTATTCTTAAAAACCTGGGGCGTATCCCCGAGGCGCTGGCCATGGCTGATTGGGGCGCTGAAATCGCAGTTGTTGCTCCATCGGCAGAGGATCGTGCGTTGCACGAGGAGTTAATAAGGATTACTCTGCCACACAATCTGTCACAGGAAGGTATGGGGGCAAAGGACGGCATGGACTTAAAAAAATAGTTACGCTTGGTGTGTTGTTGGCCCTAGAGGGTACAAATCTCGTGCGACCGGTGTGGGAACCGGGATGGAACTCTCAGGTCGGGACATAAAAATAATGTAACTGCTCAGGTTGTCGGTTGACGGTTGACGGTGATTGGGTCCTGCCAATGGATGAGGACATACTGACATTGAGTATCATACGATGATTTATGACTAATCATAATTCTTTTAACCGTAAACCGATAACTGATTACCGTTAACCTTTGTAGTTACAAAATAATAAATGATGGCGCTCTCTTAATAAAGATGAAAGAACTCATATGAAAAATGACAACAAGATACGTAACGAAATGGATGATTCGGTTAATCCTGAGCTGCTGGATTTGGTGAGGATTTCTGAAATTGCCAGAAAAGCTCTTACTCAGCTGGTGTCAGAGTCTATGCCTGCCATCCCTCCGAACTACGAAAAAGTGTTTTACAATACTGCTATAAAAATGGGGGAGTCAGAGCTTGTCAATCACCTTGTGGCGACTCTTCCCACAGGTCAGGCAGCCACAGTCATGGTGAATGGACTGACCTCCATGATCATCGATTTCAATGAGGGGATCAAGCGGTACCGAGCCGGAATAGATCAACACGGCGGTCAATTGGATGATAAAAATGATGTAATCCAGCAGTTGGTCGGACCAGTCGTATGGGAACTGCTTGAGAAAGATCTATCAGAGTTGCGTAATGCCAATAATCAGATGAAAGTGCAACTGGAGGAGGCAGAGAGTCGACTGAAGAGTCAGGAACAGCAGGTTTCTCAATTACAGCGTAAAACCAGATGTGATCCCTTGACCGGTGTCATGAACAGGTTTGCGATGGCCGAAGATCTTTTTGATGAATTAGCTCGCTGTAAGCGTTACGGTCGTCAGTTCGGCCTTGTCATGGCCGATATCGACCATTTTAAACGGATTAACGATAGCTACGGACATGCTGTAGGTGACGAGGCATTGAAGTCTTTTGTCAGAATGCTCCGGTCCTGCTTGCGTGAAGTGGATGTTATTTATCGTTACGGTGGTGAAGAGTTCGTGGTGCTGCTGCCAGAAACTGACTCTCCAGGCACTATGCTTGTGGCAGAACGGTTGCGCCGGATGGTTGAGTCGCAGGTTATGAAACACCGGGAGGATGCCTCTCTGCAGGTCCGTTTTACCGCCTCTTTTGGGGTGGCGATTTTTCGTGGGGATGAGTTTTCGTGGGAGGAGATTATTCAACGGGCGGATCAGGCGTTGTATCGAGCAAAAAATAACGGCCGTAATCGGGTTGAGAGTGAAATGTGATCTGTCGTCGAGGTGGATTCTTGATGATGCCCGGTCGGCATTGACGCTTTTGGTGTGCTGGGCACTCAGTGTCTGTAATCTTTAGTCGGCGTCAGTGTGGTCTGTTGGTTTGCCTGTATCCTCTGTGATTATCTTAAGATCAACGTTATCGGTGTCGACAGAGAGGTCAATTGCGATGGGTAATGTTTGGCCTGGCTCGGGAGGGTATGTCGTGGTAGCCCCGAGGTGATATTTTCCTTGGGGCAGCAAGAGTAGATATCCGCCGCTTGAGTCGGTCCAGGGCGAGATGTAGCTCGGCATCTCTTTGAATCGTGGGTTTTTATCCGCCATGATATAGGCCATGACCACAGGAGAGCCGTTCTGGTCTATTATCCGGCCGCTTAATTGGAAAAGATCGGTGTTTTTTTTCTGATTTTGTTTTGCCGCCTCTCGCAGATCCATGACTATGAAGTTGTGAGTCAGATCGATTTCTGCTTTGGCGATCACTTCCACGGGGTCTCCGGAGTGTTTGTCTCCGAGTTCCAGCGGGCCAAAGCGACGTTCCCCTTTGCGAAGGGCGGCAACCGCCCAGTAGTTTCCTTGAGGGATGGTGACACTATAGGCGCCATCGGCGGTCGTTCGGTTGGAGGCGAAGTCCGCGGGTTTCTTGACGTTCTTACTGCGATAGAGCGATACTTCAGCGCTTCTCACAGGCTGTCCGTTGACATCGGAGATGACTCCGGAAAGGACAAAGTCCGCGCTCACGACCATGCTGGGACAGAGGAGGGTGATTAGTGTCAGGACCAGCATCAGGGCACGTCTGTTCATGGGCGGTCTCCTCCCGTGGGGCTCCAGTCGAGGGTAATCGGCGCCTTAAGTTCCGGATCAAAGAGCACCGTGCCGATATACTCTTCGCGGTGGCCGTCAAAAACCTGGTCCAGGACCGGCTTTCCTCCCCACCAGTTGTGGCGGGCATCAACATCCTCGTCATTGAAATCACCTAAGCGGATAGCGTACATGCCGTTATCCGTAAGGTTGTTGTGGTTGATTATTGTCCCGCTACCTTTTTCTCTGACAAAGATGGCTGTCTCGTTGCCGGTGAACTCGTTGTTGTGGATGGTGGCGATTCCCTGAAATGATCGGAAACCGATACGGTTGTTGCGAAAGCGGGATTGACTGATATCAACAGGGCCGTTGTTGATGCGGATACCTCCATCGTTACCATCGAATTGGCAGTGGCTGACCTTGAGGTCGACAAAGTGACTGTGGAGCGCCCACGTCGCCTTGCTGAAGTCGCAGTTGGTAAAGAAGCTGCCCATGGCCCGCTCCATCTTGATCTCCCCCCAACTGGATGGCCCGTGGTCGTCAAGAGGCGCAAAGGTGATCCGATGTTCTTTCGTGCCCCCCGCCTCAATTCGGCCAAGAATGTTCATCCCGGCCTCAGGTGCGAAGCGGATGGTGGCTCCCGGTTTGATGGCAAGTGTTGCCCCCTGGGGCACGGTAATGGTAGAGGTGACCGTGATTTCGTTGCTCAAGGTGAGATTGACTGGGATCTCGGCAGTTGGCCAGGCAAAGGGCAGTGGCGCTGTCGCACGAGGTTCAAAGGTCACCAGACCCAAGTTTAAGTCATCATGGTGGTCAAAGATCTCTTTGTCCAGGTTTGAGTCGCCCCACCAGTTGCCGGTGGCTGCGATGTCGTCCTTTCCTTCCAGTCCGATCCCGTAGAGACCGTTATCAACGATGGTGTTGGCCTTGATCTGACCAATAAAGGACTGAATGCCGATGCCGCGTTCACCGTTATCGGCGATGAAGTTGCCGGTCACGGTCCCTCGCGCTTCGCGGATAATCAGGCCGTTTATGCCATTGCCGACAATGGCGTTGGCGCTGGTCTCGATGTTGTCGGTATTGCGTAGCGCCAGGCCGGTTTCGATGTTGGCGGTCATCAGGTTGCGATTGAACCGGCCAAAGACGGCATCGGCCACTTGCAGGCCAAAGCGGTTGCCGATCATTTTGTTGTGTTCGACCGTTGCCGCTCCCTCCCGAATCCGTAAGCCATCCCAGCGGTTATTGGCAAAGGTGTTGTCGCGGGCTTGGAGGTTGAGACGGTACAGGTTGGCGCCGATGATATTGTCAAAGAGCTGATTGCGTGTCAGGGTGACATCGGAATCTCGGCACTGCAGGCCGCTCTTGTTGTGGTAGAATTGGTTGTCGCGAAGTTCCACCACCGATTCCTGAAATTGGACGCCGCGATAGTTGTTGCGCAACACCGAGTTGGTGACCGCCACGGCTGAAAAGTGAAAGTGGAAGCCGCGATAGGCATCTTCAATCTGACAGAACTCAATCACATTACGTTGTTGATCGCTACCTAGGATATTGATTGAGTCCCAGTCGCCCATTTGCGGGGATTTCTCGGCAGAGTGGAAGAGGATCGGCCGCTCCTTGGTGCCTTTGGCAATCAGAGCGCCTTGGATCAAGATGCCGTTTTCGCCAATGCCATCGTCGTTGGTGTCGGTTTTGCCGAACTCGATGATTGTGCCGGGCATGATGATCAGCCGTCCTTCCGGTGGCAGCCGCACTTGGCCGTTAACGCTGATGCGGCCCCGCCAGATGGTGTTTCCCATCAGAGTTTCGTTGGTGTAGGCGTGGGTGAGGGGGGGCGAAGGCAGGCTTAAGGAGATTGGGGCGACCTGGGCCGCAGTTGCCTGGCTGGCAAGGCGATCCTTTTTGTGGTTATCTTTGATGGTGACGGTATCTTCAGTGATGATCGCCCGGTTGAAGGTGGAAACACCATAGTCGTTTTTGCTTATCGTGGCTTGGGACAAGGTGATGTGGGCATCTTTGCCGTCGGCGATGATGCCGTAATGGTTCTTGTCTACCACAACTGAAGTCAGTGCTGCTCGTCCCTTAAAGACATACACCCCTGTCTCGGCGCCGTTGATTTTTGCGAATGTCGCTTCAAGGGTGCCGCCGTCAACGATGATCCCCGCCCAGCGGGTATCATCGTCTGCGGATACGCTATCTGAGGCAAAGGTAGCAGGAGAGTCTGGCGTGCCTTCAATCTTGAGGATGCCGCGGACCAGGATTTCGGTTTGATGGGAAAGATACTCGGGGTCGATCTTGGTGCTCTCGGCAGGGGAGGCCGTGATCACGGCGCCCGCTTTGACAGTCAGGGTAATTCCGGCAGGAACGAGCACATCGTCGGTAAGATGGACTTGTCCCTGCCAGACGGTATTGGCAGTAAGTACTTCAGCTTGAAGCCGAGTCGGCAGGATAATGGTAGTCAGTAGGACCATGATGAGCAGTAAGGGGGGTGGTCTTCCTGATGGCACGAATCTTCCTCTATATGGGGTGTGTGAGTATCTTTGTAGGTTGGGTTAGGCCGCCAGGCCGTAACCCAACAATAATGGGGACCTTGGGTGTTGGGTTACTATTTCTTTTCAGCAGGATCGAGGATGAACACTGGCGGCTGCTGGGGCAGGCCTGCCTGGCTTTTTGCCTCGGCTTCATACTTTTCGCGGGTCGCGACTGGGTCGGGAATCTTAAACATCTGGATATTGACGTTTTCGATTACCGCGCCATTTTTGCCTTCTACCGCTATTGCCTGACCGCTGCCGGCACTTTGTATATCTTTTGCCGCGGCAGAGGCGCCGGGTTGACTGCCCATATTGGGGGTCACAGCCTCGCCAAGGGGGTCGGTTTTGCCGTAAGAGCCGATGAAGGTGCCGATCCCTGGCTTGCCACCGCCAATTGATTCTCGAGCCATGACATAATATTTACCCGGTGGGACTTTGACGGAGAAGGTGCCGTCATCCCCAGTGGCATGGGAGATAAACTTAGGCCGGGGGGCCTCCACGTTGTCTTTCAAGGTGACTAAGACCCCGGCCAAAGGTTTCCCCTCGTCGCTGGTCACTTTGCCCTTAATGGTGATAAAGCTTTTGAACTCCTCAAAAGCGCCAGGGGCTAGGCCATCGGTCCTGCCGACATCGTTCGTCTTTTTGGTTTCTATCGTGAATTCACGGAGTTTGCCAGTGTCGTCACGCATGAAAAAGAATTCTTCTCCTTCTCGGGGTGGACCAAAGCCTTTCTTCGGATCGCGTTGCATGGTGGCCATGAAGTAGGTCCCAGGAAGCAGTTTTGCGGAAAATTCTCCTTTGGCGCTTGAGCGGTCGATGGCGTCCGGTACCCGGCGGGCGCTGCCGGTGATCGGCGGCGGGCCGCCATTTTTATCGAAAAAAGCGACGATGGCGTCGGTGAAGGGCTTGTCCTTGACGTAGACGATACCTTTTAGTGTGCCCATCTGTTCTTTCATGAACCCGGGGACATCGGCCATACCAGTTCCTAGTAGAGTCAGAAATAACCCTAGCGTAAACGCAATAATTTTTTTCATGGGACACCCTCCTTTTTAATGAAAGTTATCGTACAATGAATATATTCGAGGTAAAAAGTGCGTTAGTCAGGCGACACGTGCGCACACTTTACAGCAGGAACGGCCTTCCTTGGTTTTTGTGCCTGCTAAGACATATGCTCGGGCTATCTTCCTGATAACTCTACACAGAAAACATGGCTGGGGCAACTTTAATTGGTTGTTGGCGCCGGAGGTATGGATGTCGATTACAGTATTTATTCCTGCGTTTAATGAAGAGAGCAATCTGGCCAATGCCACGGCCGGGGCATTGAGTGCGGTCGAGGGCTATGGGGGTGATTTCGAGATCATTATTCTCAATGCCTGCAGCAGCGATAACACGGGGCGAATTGCCGACGAGCTTGCGGTCGCCAATCCGAAGATTCGGGTGATCCATCAGACACAGTGGGTTGGTCTTGGCGCTAATTACATGGTAGGGGTCAGGGCGGCGCGGATGGACTATTTTGTGTTGTTTCCCGGAGACAATGAAAATTCCTGGCACTCTCTTGCCCAAGCGATCAACCTGGCGGGCAAGGCCGATATTATCATCTCCTACACGACTAATATGGAGGTCAGGCAATGGCATCGACAGGTTATTTCCAATGCCTTTGTCTGGTTGCTGAACCACCTGTTCGTGCTTAAGCTGAAATATTACAATGGCAATGCGGTCTATCCCACCAAACTGCTCCAGGGGCTTGAGGTCAAATCTCAGGATTTTGCCTATAATGCTGAAATACTGATCAAGCTGATCAAGTCAGGGTGCAGTTATACCGAGTTTGGTGTTCAGATCAAGCCGACCAATAAGACCGCAATTTTCAGTATTAACAATATCCTTGGGGTCATCAGGACCATCGCTCTTTTGGTTTATGATGTGCGGATCAGGAATAGGGATCGTTACCGACACCTAGGGACAGCAATCGGATGAAGAAGGTGATCTTGCCGGAGCGGTATAACTATATTGAGGCCTATCTTACCCTGCGCTGCAATCTGGGGTGCGTCTACTGTATTAATGAACGTTCGGGCAAGGCAGCCAGAAAGCGGGAGGAGTTGAGCGCCAGGCAATGGGCCGAGGGCTTAAACCGAATCGAATTCGGTGATAATCCTCTGACCTTGGGCGGAGGTGAGCCCACCCTCTATCCTGAGTTTTTCGAACTGCTCGATCGTTTGCGGCCGGATATTGCCATCGATCTTTTGACAAACCTTGAGTTTGATATCGACGCCTTCATCGCCAAGACCTCGCCTGGGCGGTTCAACCGCTGCAAACTCCCGGCCTACAAGGCGATTCGGGTGAGTTATCATGTTGAGCGCATGGACGCGTCTGAGCTGCTTGCCAAGGTGATCAAGCTGCAGCAGGCGGGATTCAGCATCGGGATTTTTGGACTCAACCATCCGTCGAATATCGAACAGAACATGAAAATGGCTGAGATGGCCTGTGATAACCGAATATTCTTTTTTGTGAAGGATTTTCTGGGGATGTCTGACGGGCGGCTTTTCGGTCATTTCAAGTATTCCGAGGCCTTGGATGGAAAGCTAAAGCAGGTCGAGTGCCGGACCCAGGAAATTCTGATCGGGCCGGGCGGCGGTATCTACCGTTGTCATCGGGATCTTTATCGCCGGGAGAGTAGCATCGCTTCAGTTATCGATTCGGAGCTTGAGATTACTGATGCCTTCAGGCCGTGCGACAATTTTGGCGCCTGCAATCCCTGTGATGTTAAGCTCAAGACCAACCGTTATCTCCAGATGGGGAGCTGTGCTGTGGAAATACGGTGATATTATTCCGTGAATCTGCAGCTCTGCTGAACGTTTACAGCTTCGAGGTTGCCTGTGGTTTTGATGTCACTGGTGAACGGTTACGAAGATTCTATGCGGAATCCAGGTCGTTGGATCCACTGGATCTCAGCTAAAGTCATGCTGAGGTGACGAAATATTTGATGAGGTTCTGGTTGATGGTTAACAGACTCATGGTGCCAGTCATCTGGTAATAATCTAACGTCAACTGATAACCGCAAACCGACCACTTGAGTAGTCACATTATGTCAAAAACAAACCGAATAGACTCTCATAAACTCCAGTATCATCCCGCCCGGGTGGCCCAGTGGCAGGAGCGGGGGGATTGCTTCCCGGTCTATGTCGAAATAGGTCTGACCAACCGATGCAATCACCGTTGCGTGTTCTGTGCCCTCGACTGGTTGGAGCGGGGCGGAGTGGACATTAACAGTGAGGTCTTGGTCCAGTCACTTGCCGACATGGCGGCACATGGAGTCAAGTCGATTATGTTTGCCGGGGAGGGTGAGTCCCTCCTTCATCGGGATGCCCCTTTGTTTATCCGGGTGGCCAATGCTCATGGCATCAAGGTTGCGGTAACCACCAATGGCGTGCCGTTGACCCCGGACAAGGCCGAAGCCTGTCTTCCTTATCTGTCGTGGATACGCTTCAGTGTTAATGCCGGGACGGCCGAACAGTATGCTGCAATTCATCAAACAAAAGCAGGGGATTTCGAGCGGGTACTGGCCAATATCCGTTATGCCGCCGAGTTTAAGCGTCAGAATAATTTGAAGGTGGATATCGGGGTCCAGATACTGTTGTTGCCTGAAGCCTTTGATGGGGTGCTTCAGTTAGCCGAGTTGGTGAAAGATGCCGGGGCCGACAATTTCCAGGTCAAGCCTTATTCTCAGCACCCATCAAGCTCTAATCGATACTATCTGGATTATCAGCAGTATCTTCATCTGGAACCCCAGCTCAAGGCCTTTGAGTCAGAGACGTTTACGGTTTTTTTTCGGAGCAACAGTATGCTGCGGCTGGCCGATAGCGCTGACTATGGCCTCTGTCATGGACTGCCTTTTTTTGCACTGATTAATGCCCATGGCCAGATCATCCCCTGCAATCTCTTCTATAATGATCCCGAATTTATCTATGGGGATCTGAAGCAGCAGAGTTTTGCCGAGATCTGGACCGGGGAGCAGCGGAAGAAGGTGCTGGAGGCAATGAAAAAACGGAACATCAAGGAGTGCCGACAGGGGTGTCGGCTGGATGCGATCAACCGGTATCTGCACCGGGTGGTATCGCCAGAGGAGCGGGACGATTTCATATGAACGAAAACCAGACCGAAGTATCACTCATTGATAGTTTGATCAGTTTCGAAAAGCGGATCTTTGATCTGTTTGAAGAAGCTAAAATTCCATACCCCATTCATTTGTCTGGGGGGAACGAGAGAGAGTTGATCGCCATCTACCGCGAGATTCATCCGGGAGATTATATCTTCTCGACCCATCGCAGCCATTATCATTATCTTTTAGCCGGTGGGGCTCCCGCAGAATTGGAACGGATGATCCTGGCTGGTGACAGTATGCATGTCTTCGATCGGAAGATAAATTTTTTAACCTCGGCCATTGTCGCCGGAGCCCCTGCTATCGCTGCTGGAGTGGCCCTGGCGTTGAAGCGGCAGGGGAGTAAGGTGAAAGTCTGGTGTTTTGGCGGTGACGGGGCCGAAGATGAGGGGCATTTTTATGAGGCGGTGCGGTATGTGGATGGTCACGATTTGCCGTGCGTCTTTGTTGTGGAAGATAACAACCGTTCGGTGGAGACCCCCAAGTCAGAACGCCATGGCCTTTCATCCCTGCAGTGGCCTGCCTGTGTCCGCCGCTATTCGTACATCCCCACCTTTCCTCATGTTGGCACCGGAACCGGGAATATGATCGAGTTTGGGGGCAAAAAGATCGAGGAATCTTCGTTTTGAGCCGCGAGTTGATTTGGGGTCACCTTCATCATTCGTAATTCGTAACTACCTAGGTTGACGGTGATCAGTTACCGGTTTACGGTTAACAGACTTACAGAAATTATGAATTATTCGTAACTACACAGGTTAACGGTAATCAGTTATCGGTTTACGGTTAAAAGAATCATGGTTAGTCATAAATCATCGCATGATATTCAATGTCAGTGTGTTCTTAGCCATTGGCAGGACCCAATTACCGTCAACTGTCAACCGTAAACCGACAACCTGAGCAGTTACCATAATTCAACCTTTATCCTTGCTATGTAAATGACATACCGTGATGCGATACAACAGGCGATGGCCACCCTGGCTCAGGATGAGCGGAGAGTTTTTCTTGGCTATAATGTCCGCTTCGGGTCGAGGGCCTATGGCACGTTAAGTGGAGTGCCGGAGGCGATGTGCATCGAGACTCCGGTGGCGGAGAATCTGATGGCGGGACTGGCCATCGGTATGTCCCTTACCGGTTATCGTCCGGTGCTGTTTTATGAGCGCCATGATTTTGTACTCAATGCTTTGGATGCCATTGTCAATCATTTGGATAAGATTGAAACGATGTCCCAGGGTCAGTTCAAGACGCCGGTTATCATCCGGGCCACGGTTGGTGGGCGGGAACCCTTGGACCCTGGGCCGCAGCATACTCAAGATTTTACCGAGGCCTTCAGACGTATGCTGTCGTTTCCGGTTATGGATCTGACTACCGCAGCCGAGGTGACAGAGGCTTACCGGCTGGCTGTGCAGCTTGATTCGCCCATTATGCTCGTTGAGCGGAGAGACCTTTATGATCGGGACGAGTAACCTGATCCTCGACGGTCATAAGCTTGAATGGCACCGTGAGCGGGTCGAGGCCTGGCTTGCCGGCGAGCATATCGCCCCGATCACCATCGATTGCGCTTTGACCAGGGCCTGTAACCTGCGTTGTGTCTACTGTTATGGGCAGCTCCAAGCTAACGACGAGAAGCGCTTGACCCGGGAGTCCATCTCCAGGTTTCTTGATGATTCGGCCGAAATCGGGGTTAAGGCCATCAGCCTGGTGAGTGATGGCGAGAGTACCTGTTCACCGCATCTCTATCACACCATTCTTCATGGTCGGCACAATGGCCTTGATATGGCGCTCGGCACCAACGGCACTCTCTTGCAGCGGGAGAGGATCCCCGAGATCTTGTCGGCTTTGACCTATCTCCGCTTCAACATCTCAGCAGGTCAGGCGAAACGCTATGCCGAGATACACGGCTGCCGGGAGGAGCTGTTTCATGAGGTGTGTGAAACGGTCAAGGTCGCGGTTAAGGTTAAAAAAGAGCAGCAGTTGTCCACCATGATCGGCCTGCAGATGGTGTTGATGCCTGATTTTGCCGATCAGGTGCTGCCGCTTGCACGCCTGGGCAAGGTCCTGGGGGTTGATTACCTGGTGATCAAGCACTGCAGCGATGATGAGGGGGGTAGCCTGGGAGTTGAGTACGAGCGCTATTTTGATTTGGTCTCTTTGCTCAAAGAGGCGGAGGCGCTCTCCGATAGCGACTACCTGGTCCAGGCCAAATGGTCGAAGATCCTGAGCGGCGGCAAGCGCAACTACAGCAAGTGCTACGGCCCGGCCTTCATTATGCAGTTCTCCGGCTCCGGACTAGTGGCCCCTTGCGGCATGTTGTTTAATCGTAAATATAATACCTACCATATCGGCAATATTGCCGACGCCTCATTCAAAGATATCTGGCAGGGTGAGCGCTACCGGGAGGTCATGCGGCTGATTGCCTCTGGTCACTTCGATGCCCATTCCATGTGCGGCACCTTGTGCCTGCAACACAAGGTAAATGAGTACCTGTGGGAGTTGAAAACAGGTCAACGGCAGTTGCAGGACCCCCAGGGAGAACAACCGTTCGGGGTGAATTTCATCTGATTTTGGCTTCTGAATAGTTTTTTTCTTGGCGACTGATCAAGTGTGATGGTCTCGCAAAAAAGTCACGGGATGGCTAAGCAAAAGGGCCGATATA
>VMSU01000205.1 GCA_013792005.1 Desulfobulbaceae bacterium | reverse complement strand
TAACGGTAATCAGTTATCGGTTTACGGTTAAAAGAATCATGATTAGTCATAAATCATCGTATGATACTCAATGTCAGTGTGTCCTCATCCATTGGCAGGCCCCAATCACCGTCAACTGTCAACCGTAAACCGACAACCTGAACAGTTACCAATTGTTAATAATCAAAAGTGGCTCTCAACTATTTTCATAACTATCCCGCTCAATCCGCAAAACGAGTAGAAATGACAACCGAAAATTGTTGCTGCGCGGAGCCGAAGGGATCAGGAAATTGGTTACGAGTCGGTTCTCATCTTCATCCGAAGATTTCTCTGAGAATAGTTAAGAGCCACGTAATCAGATCTTCCAGCATCGATTCAAGTCCGGCCAGGGGATTGAATCCACAAGAAGCTTGGTATACGGATGAGCTGGTGACTTGATAACTGCCTCCGGACTTCCTTCTTCTACAACCTCGCCATCTTTCATGATAACGAGATAATCGCAGACATGATACGCTGTAATTAAATCATGGGTGATATACAAAATTGGAATATTAAAATCACGATTCATCTTCTTCAGGCTTGCCAGAATTGTTGCCCGTAAGGATGCATCAACCATCGAAACCGGCTCATCAGCAATCAACACCTTTGGCTGCACAGACAGTGCGCGTGCGATTGCGAGGCGTTGCCGTTGCCCTCCTGAGAGTTGATGCGGATAACGGCCCAGAACTTCATCAGGATTTATGCCAATATCAAACAGAGATCTGGAAATAATTTCCTTTTTTTCTGCCCTTGTCCTTCCAATTTTAAACTTTTCAAGCGGAACCATTAAAAAACGATCCACTGAATAAAAAGGATTAAATGATGCGAATGGGTCTTGCAGCACCGCCTGAACATTTCGTCTGAACTCCTTTTTCCCTGGAGCGGATAAGGCATTAATATTTTGACCATTATATATGACTGCTCCGGAAGTGGGCTGAAGTAACCCCAGCAGCATTAAAGCAACAGTGGACTTGCCGGACCCGGACTCACCTGCCAAGGCGATAATTCCTGATCCTTCCGAAACGGTAAGATTCAAGCTTTTGACCACAGTTTTACCAGTATAGCGCAAATACCCTTGCTTAAACACCTTGCGTAAATTTTCAGCTCTGAGTTCAACCATTGGTTTCACTGGCGCCGGTGGCAAGCAACAGCCCGGCCATTTGCATGTTCATATAATACAGGCAGATGTTGCGCACATTGAACGGAACGCTCTAGGCACCGTGCTTGAAAAGCGCACCCTTCGGGCAAAGAAAATAACGACGGGGCACGACCTGCGATGCCTGACAACTTAGATTTATCAAGTGACGGCAGGCTAGCCATGAGCGCTTTTGAGTAGGGATGCAACGGGTTTTCAAGAAAATCGCGCAGAGTACACAACTCAACAATTTGTCCGGCATACAAGACCATGATCCGATCAACAAACTGGGCCAACAAACCAAGATCATGTCCAATCAACACCACACTCAACCCCTTTTCCCTCTGAATGGCGCCAAGTGTCATCATAATCTGCTTTTGATTGATCACATCAAGAGCGCTTGTCGGTTCGTCCGCGACAACAATCTCCGGCGTCAAAACAATCCCCAGAGCTATGCAAACCCGCTGCTTCATCCCTCCACTTAACTGGCAAGGGTATGCCCTAGCAGTTTCATGACGCAGCCCAACAGATTCGAGAAGATTTTCTATTTTCAGTTGTAGAGACGACGAAGATAATCGTATCCCATGGTCTTTGATGGTGTCGGCTATCTGTTTGCCAACCGAAAGGACAGGATTCAAACTGTTCTGAGCCCCTTGTGGAATAAAACCTATTCGTACTCCCCTTGTCCTCCGCCTACCTTCTGAGGTCAACTCAGAGAGCTTTTCGCCTGTTAACACCACACTGCCTCCTGCCACCTGCCCCGCGCGGGGAAGCATCCCCAAGATTGCATTCGCCAAGGTAGATTTCCCTGAGCCAGATTCACCGATTACGCCAATTTTTTCGCCACGCTCAACGGTAAAGCTGATATTCCGGAGCGCCGGGGCAATCCCTCTCGAAGTATGATATTCAACTGATAGATTGTTGACTTCAAGTAGCAACATCAGTTTCTTTGCAACCTTGGATTAGCAACCTCATCAAAACCGGCGGTCAGGAGGTAGAGTGTAATCATCACAAATAAGATCAAGGCGACAGGCATGATTGGCCACCACCACAACCCTCGGAGCATGGCGTTCTGACTGATAATCCAATAAATGGTTACCCCCAATTCCGGTTCCCGAAGCGGGCCCAGGCCAAGAGCTGACAATCCTATGGTGTCAAAAATCGCCCCCCTGACCGATCCGGTAAAGGCAGCGCCTAAAAATGGCAGCAGATTAGGAACCATTTCCTTAAAAATAATCTCCAACCCTCCCATCCCGGACAATTGAGCCATCACGATATAGTCTTGCTTTTTCATGGTCAGGGCTTGGGCACGAATAACGCGAGCTGGCCACCTCCAACTCATCAAGGAAATAATGGCGGCCATTGAAAAAACCGAAATCGATTCCCCTCCAAAAGAAGAGGCAACAACAACTAAAATAAGCAGCTCAGGAATCGTCAGACAAACATCCGTCATCCACTTAATGACAGTATCTAACACGCCTCCAAAATACGCCGAGATAAATCCTAACGATGTTCCAACAAAAAGTCCGATCGCAGCCGAGATGAACCCGATCTGCAGGGTCATCCTGGTTCCATAGACAGCAACAGCCAACAAATTCCGCCCCTGACTATCTGTGCCAAAAGGATAATCAAAAGATGGCGGCATACTGGCAGACGCGGCTAAGGGGTAAGCGTCTTCAGTTGGAATAAAAAATCCCCCTGCGGCCAGAAACAATACCAGCAACAATGCACAACAGCTCCCGGCCAACAATACCGATTTATTCCATAAGTAACGAAAAATGTTATTCATACGCAACTCTTGGATCAAGCAGCGGATACACCAGATCAACAACCAACAAAGCCGCTGCCAGCACTAAAATAATTACATAAACAACGCCATAGATAACGAAATAGTCGAGTGAATTAATTGAGCGAAGCAGTAATGTGCCAATCCCAGGATAACCAAAGACCAATTCGACCAAGATCGCATTAGAAACAATGTGACCAAGGGCCAGAGCCAGAATAGTCGTCTGCGGCAGCAGGGCGTTCCGAAATCCGTAATAAAACACCCGCCAATCCTTTAACCCTCTTGCCTCCGCAAAACGCATATAATCTTCATCCATGATAGTTACCATGATACCACGCATACCTATCGCCCAAGTCCCGGCCTGGGCAATGACAATCGATCCGGCAGGAAGCGCCGCATGATAAAGAACTTCCTTAATAAAACTCAAAGACCATTCAGGAGAAGACATGAAAGAGAAGCCACCACCCAAGGGAAACCATTTCATCTTGAATGCCAAAAGGTAGAAAAGAGCAAGGCCCAACAGATAATAGGGAATGGAGGACAACATCACCAGCGAGGGGGTCAAGAAACGAAGAATCTTAGATGCCCGGGGCCAGGCGACCAATGCCCCGACAAAGCTGCCGAAAATAAACGCTATAATGGTTGAACAGGAGAGCAACCCGATAGTCCAGGGCAAGGCTTCGCCAATAAGTTCCAACACAGGCTTAGGGTAAAAGACAATTGAGGAACCGAGGTCGAAATGGAACAAATCGGAGAGGTAATCAATATATTGATCCCAAATGGGCCGATCCAGACCAAATTTGGTTTCATATGCCACAACCATCTTATCCATACCTTCCTGAAGGTATCCCCCCCGCATGGCTTCTTGAGCAAGTTTTTCACGCACAGGATTACGAGGAGAAAATTTAGGAAGGAAAAAAATTGTTGAAGCAGCGGTGAAAACGACGAGGAAAGAAAAAGTGAGCCGCTTAAGAAAATAATGAAACATCGCTTATTCTACTCATCCTTTATCAATACCTTTCACAACAAGGAACCAGTAAACTGGTTAATTTAACATCCTTATACCACGAGCAATAACTATCATTGCGGGGTAAACGTTCACCGGGCACTCCATCTGCTTTGTCAGCGGCCTGCTCATGTGCAACTAGCACACTTCGCAGACCGCTTTATTGACCGACGAAGCGGGTCAATATAAATCGCGCATCTGGAGTGCCCGATGAACGTTTACAGTCCGGTGAAATCCGCATGCTCAACGCTTCTGGTGAACGATTACATTGCGGAAACAGGAGCATCGTTACTTCCAGGGTCTTCATTAACTGCCTTCTTGAACCGGTTGAAGCTCCTGCAAGATAAGGGGCAGGGTCAAATGCCAGAAAGCCCCATTGATATACGAATTATTTACGGTGGGATAGCCTTTCCAGTATGTGGTATTCATCGGAATACGATGCATCCATTGCATCAGCGGGACATTTGGCAACTCATCCAACCAGATTGCCATCGCCTGACGATACAGATCCTTTACCCTAGCCTCTCTTTCCGGCAGCATGCCCATCTCGTTAACAACTGCATCAAACTCACTATTTTTCCATCGGGAAAAAAATTGAGTGGGCTGACCATTGGGCAGGGCATGCTTAGAGGTAAAAAAATCAAGAGTTGCATGAGGACCGGAGATACTGCCACCATGTCCAAAAATCATGACCCTAGCCACTCCTGTGGTAATTTTTGCATAAGAATCAGCAGGCGCGGTATATGTTGCCTCAAACCCAGACTTTCGCAACTGCTCTGCTAGTACTGGCGCAAAATCGTCAAAAATAGAAAATCCATGAATTGTCATTTTGATTCGATTGCCATCTTTTGCCCAGAACCCTTTTTGATCTTTCACGTAACCTTCTTGTCTCATCAGCGCCGCTGATTTGTCGCTGTTGAATTCATTCGTCGGATATTTTTTCAAAAGATCGTGAGTAGAGTCAACAAAAGGTTTGAGTTCCGAAAAATCAGGAAAAGGCAATTCAGTTGGGATCCCTGCCCCCTCATAAGCGACATCAATAAGTTGCCTCCTGTCAATGGCATAACTTACTGCCCAACGGACATTCTTATTATCAAAAGGGGATTCCGAACAGTTGAACCAAAGTGAAACAGGCCACCAATCAACATACCCATAAGGAGATTCTCTCAGGGTGTGGGTAATGATATTTTTATTCTGAGCAACCGCCTGCTTTATGGTTGTTGGCCGTAAATCAATTGACATATCAATCTGATTATTGATCATCATTTGGACAGCACGGCTTTCATCAGAAAAAGGAATAAACAGAAGTCTTTTGACCTTTGGTTTCTTGGCCAGCCCTGATTTAACAGCCCACCAGTTTTCTTGATAATCCAACACTTTTTTCTGAGGAGACCACTCAGTGATCTGATAACCACCGGTCACCACAGGCCACCCTTTCTGGAGATCATAGAACGAGAATGACAAAGGATCATCAACAGTTTTGAAAATATGCTCTGGGACTACATAGACCCCGGAATCAAATTTAAAGCTCAAGTGAGAAAAATGAAATTGAGGCTTTGGGGAGACAAAGACAAACTTGAGCGTAACATCATCGAGCACGTCAATCGACTTTACCCACTCGCGAATTTCAGCAGAATTCCTCAATAATGGGGCATGCTTTTTAAGCATAGTAAAGGTAAAAGCAACATCTTTGGCCGTAAAAGGATGACCGTCACTCCAATACACATTATGTCTGACCTTAACCGTAAGCTCAGTAAAATCTTTATTATAGTGATACGATTCCGCAAGCCATGGAATAGTTTTCCCAGAAAAAGCGGAATAATAAAAAAGCGGCTCTAGCCACGCGGCATTGCCCTGTTGATGAGAAAATCCTGCGGCATAGGGATTTGCGATCCCGACATCTGTCCACTGGCCTTGACTCCCCCCATGCATAAGGACAAGCGTTTCTCCTCGCAGCACAGAACTTGCCTGTGTATTTGGAGCAGGAACAAGAACCCCAACTGTAAATAAAACCAAAAAAATGCCCAAAAATCTCATAAAAACTCTCTTGCTGAATAGTGCTTAACAGATGAATAATCAATTAAAAACCCAATCACCGCCCCAATGATCTGAATCGAGAAGACAACCAACACTCCAGCGATAGCGCTATTGGCATCAAGACCTACAAGGCCTAGCAGCAGAACCATCCCCCCTTCTCGCAAGCCAAAGCCGCCAACCGTGACCGGGAAAAAAAGCACCATGGCCATAACGGCATTTATCCAACAAAAATCCAGAAAACTCACCTCAAAACCCAACCCGGCAAAAACGACATAGTTGACCGCCGCACACAAAAAATGAAAAGGGACTCCCCAGGAAATCGACCAAAAAATCTTCTTTTTCTGACGGCTGAAATCACTATAGGTCTTGCTGAACTCAGAGAGGAATTGAACTGCTTTCGACAGCCACCCTTGCAGAGAATTATCGATGGCCTTAATCCGGAGATATTGGCCAACAAAAATAAAGCCTAAAAAAAGGACAAACGCGCCAGACAAACCAACAGCTATCTCACTCTTGTAGGGCGGCTC
>VMSU01000204.1 GCA_013792005.1 Desulfobulbaceae bacterium | reverse complement strand
CAAGGGAAAACAAGGAGCGTGACAATGCTGCCAATAATGGTGTTTTGTTTAAAGGAGTTGGATGATTTCAGCATGGCCTGGTCGGTGCTGATGTCGGCACGGCCTTGCTCGCGGATTTTTTTGAGATGCCCCTGGACCTCAGAGAGTGCGGGTAGGGTCTTGGTGAGGTAGATGCTAACGGCCTCAGTTCGGTCCGAGCCTTGTTTTCCCATGGAGGTGTTGATGGCGATAGCGGTTTGATGAAGGTTGGAGTGGGGTTGCTCTAAATCTTTGAGCAGAGGGGCCAGGTGGGGAGCCATAGCTTCCGCTTCGGTGCGACCTTCACCGTAGAGCCATTTGCCGAGGCCGCATTTGTGGTCGTCGGTTTCTACCCCGACCTGGGTTGCTTTGGCATCGACCAGGGCGGTATTTAGTTTGTTGGTCCAAGTCAGGTGGTCAACGACCTTTTGGGCGAGGGTGGCATCCAGGGTGTTGCCGGCAATGACCTCCTTGGCTTTGTGGACTATGGTGTTGATGCCGAAAAAGCTGAGCACCGAGAAAATAATGACTAAGGTCAGGATCGCCCCGAAGCCAGAAGCGATCTTTTTGCCGATGGTGAGGTTGGAAAAGCGCATGTCGGAATCCTTGGTAAAATATTGAAGGAATTAGGGTGAAGAGAGAATGCGGTTTGAGAATAGTATCATGGAGTCACTGGGGGTAGTGTCGACCCCTGCTGTAATTGTTATCGTTTGGCCAGGGAGAACAAGCTGTCCAGTTTGAGTTCGCGGAAGAGTTCAAACAGCATCGGTGAAAGGCCAGTCACCTCTAGACGACTGTTTTTGATCGCCAGATTTTTGTAAAAGAGCAGAATTTTGCCGATACCAGAGCTGCCGATGTGGTCAACTCTGCTCAGGTTGAGCACCACAAAGGGGGTGGGGGCGGTCTGTAACTGACCAAAAGTGGATTTCAACTCTTCTGCTCCTTTTTCGTCAATGGCGCCCTCAACATTAATAACAATCTTTCCTGCTTCATTTTGTATGGCAATATTCATCGTCATGTTCTCCTCTGGGTGATTTAGGTAGGTCCCTGTGCTCAGGGGGTTGCATGTTCCGGGACAGGGTTGTCTTGAAAGACTCGTGGCTGCTGTCGCTTTTGGTCAGAGTCTCTTTTTAATAATTAAAGTAACTACACAGGTTAACGGTAATCAGTTATTGGTTTACGGTTAAAAGAATTATGGTTAGTCATAAATCATCACATGATACTCAATGTCAGTGTGTTCTTAGCCATTGGCAGGACCCAATCGCCGTCAACTGTCAACCGTAAACCGACAACCTGAGCAGTTACTAATTAAAAGTTTATTCTCGGTCAAAGATCAGGCAGACGCCAGTTTTTTTGTAACTTTTTTTGTCTTGCGCACGATTTCACCATTGTGGTGAACAAAAAAATAAATTTCTCGATTATCCTTCTGCCCAGAGGTCATGTTCAAGGCATACCTCGGATTCCTGGTGGGTAATGGGTATGGCAAGGGGATGGCGCCAATTCAGCACCAGGCGGCGGCCTTCTTCCCGCCAAGCCATGGTGTCGGCAAATTTTTTGATGATAAAGGTCCCTCTTCCGTTGGTGGCTGTTAGATTGGCCCCGGTTGTCGGGTTGGGGAGGTCGTGAAAGTTAAACCCTTTTCCCGAATCAATGACTTCAATACTGAAGTCATTGGCGAAACGCCATTTAACAGTGATCGGTTGATCTGTTTTTTTGCGGTTGCCATGTTTCCAGGCGTTGATTACCGCCTCTGACAGAACTATGGAGACTTTTTGTGTTATTGATGCAAAATCACTGACAGCAAGATCTTCGGATATCCTCTTGAACAGATGGGCAATAAGGGAGTCAATATCGGCAAATTCTTTAGAACAGTGGCTGGCGGTTTTGCGGTAGGTCTTGGCTTCGACTTCAAGGGCGATTAGGCTTAAGTCGTCGTCGGTTGTATTGTGTTCACAGAGGGCGGTCATGGCCGCAACGGAACCGCAGAGGTGCGTCAGTAGAGATGGAATAAATAGTGATACCGGAATGTTGGGGTCATCTGCAAGCAGGGACCTGATCTCTTGGATCAGCTCTTGAGGTGACAGGGGTGGATACTTCGATCCGGTATGAACTTGATGCAGTCCGTCGCTGTAGATCAGTAGCTTATCTCCGTGCTGCAAGGGAAATGAGCCGGCGGTGAATCCTACCTCAGCCATAAAGCCAAGGGGCAGGTTGCGGAGGTCTTGATCCTCGCCCGGTAGACTGATTACTTCGCCGTCGCGAAGGACGAGTATCGGAGGGTGTCCGGCCGTGACATAGGTCAGGGTCAAGTTTTGGTGGTCAATTTCCGCCATTATTGCGGTGCAGAATTCATCGGCTTGAAACAGTCCGGAGTTGCAGATGTTTTGGTTCAGCCGGGTGACGATATCATCGAGACTGCGATTTGTCTTGTCAAAAGCCAGGTCGTTGTAGAGTAGATCGGTGATGATGCTGCGCAGCACACAGTTGACGGAGTGACCTGACTGGTCCTTGAGGCTCAGGATAGTTTTGTTGGCCCGCGGGTTGTGTTTCACTAGCAGGTGATCGCCTCCCTCAATATTGCAGGACTTATTGAGAGTTTCAATAAACAGCAGGGTGTTTTGGTTCAGGTCAATCTGTCTGGGGGGGGCGCTGTTGACAACCTTGAGGATATTCCGGGCCAAATTAATGTCGAGGTGCTGCTGGATGACAGTCTCCTCCAGCAGGGCTTTTTGTTGTTTCAGTTCCTCTAGTGAGCGTTTGAGGATCAGGTGATTTTTGACTCGGGCCTGGACTGCGGCTATGTCGATGGGTTTGGTGATGTAATCAATACCGCCGACTTGAAATCCCTGGGTTATGCTGGCGGAATCATCAAGTCCGGTAAGGAAGATAATCGGGATGTCGCGGGTGCACGGTTGCTGTTTTAAGCGGCGGCACACTTCGTATCCGTCTATTCCCGGCATGGTGATATCCAGGAGGATCAGGTCTGGCATCTCCATGGCGACCATGTCCAAGGCATCTTGGCCGTTTGTTGCGATGGCAATCTTGTGTTCTGGCAGGGCGCGGGCCAGAAGCGCGTTGTTTAAGGGGTAGTCGTCAACCAGGAGTATCTTGGAACCGGTCAGATCGCACATGTCATGAAAAGTGTAGTTATGGGTGAATAGTTAATTGCCAGGCGAGTGGGCGGCCAACAAAAAAATGAGTAATTCAGCATACAAAAACGAAAGCTTGAATTGCAAGGGGGAAGTTGAAAAAAGTTACTTTGTAGTATCAGTGGGAGATGCTCTAACGGAAGAGCAGGTTTTTCTTGACGGGGAAGGGGACTTGATTTATCCTAAAAGGAATGAACATTCATTCCGTGTTGACATGCCTATGAATACCACTCAGACAGATAAGCGTGATGCCATTATTCGGGCGACGGTCAAGCTAATCTCGGAGTATGGCTTTCATGGCGCCCCGATGGCGATGGTTGCCAAGGAGGCATGCGTTGGCGCTGGGACAATCTATCGTTATTTTAAAGACAAAGATCATCTGGTCGCGGAAATATTTCTCGGCCTTGATAGTGAACTCAAGAAAACGTTGCTTGTCGAATACGACATGACATTATCTATCCGTGATCGTTTTTTGCACCTGTGTTTGGGAGTATTTCGCTACGGGGTGACCAATCCTAGTGAATTTAAGTTTATTGAGCAATTTTACCACTCTCCATATGGCACCAGTCTGTATCGGGAGAAGTTGTACTGCTGTGCCTGTAAAACAGATGATGATCCGTTGGGGCAGGTTTTTCTTGCCGGGCAGGAGCAGCGGGTCATCAAGGATTTGCCTGTTGCTGTTCTACTGGCGTTGGCGATAGGTCCGATAGTTTTTTTGATCAAGGATCATATCAACGGTTTGGTGCAATTGGGCGAGGGCACAATTACTGATACAATTGCCGCCTGCTGGGACGCTGTGAAGCGGTAAAGAAGGCGGGTGCCGTTTGCATCCGGATCGCTTGAAAAACTACGGGCGCTGTTTTCAGTCTAAAATTGTAACTATTTTTAGGTTAACGGCGATCAGTCATCGGTTTACGGTTTACGGTTGGCAGTTGACGGTTGACGGTGATTGGATCTTGCCAATGGCTAAGAACACACTGACATTGAGTATCATGCGATGATTTATGACTAACCATGATTCTTTTAACCGTCAACCGACAACCTGAGCAAATACAAAGTTTGTAACTTAGATGAGCATAGTTTTGATAAGTATTGCCAAGGTATGGTCGCAATCAATCGCGGATACCCCTTAAAGCGAGTAGAGCCATGATAAAACGTATTGTTATTGCCTTGTTAGGTTTAGCCATTGTCATTGGCGCTATCGCCGGGGTCAAGGTCTTGCAAATTCGCCGCATGATGGAGAACGGGGCCCATCTTGTTCCGCCCCCGACGACGGTGACCAGCGCTACGGTTCAGAGCGAATCGTGGGAGTCAACTCTTACGGCGGTGGGGTCGTTGGAGGCAGAACAGGGGGTTACTGTGGCCAGCGAAGTTCCTGGCAAGATAACTCGCATTGCCTTTATTGCAGGAGTTGAGGTTGCCAAGGGTGATTTGCTGGTGGAACTTGACTCCTCAGTGGAGCAGGCGCAACTTTTGGCGGTGGAAACGACCAGGGATCTGGCCCGAATCACCCGAGAGCGGAGCGCTGCCCTGGTGGCTCAAGGGTTCATCGCCCAGGCAGATTTTGACAGTGTTGAGGCTAGTCTTAAACAAACAGGGGCTCAGGTCGATAATCTTCGTGCCGTTATCGCTAAAAAGGCTATTCGTGCCCCCTTTGCCGGACGTCTTGGCGTTCGGATGGTCAATCTGGGGCAGATGCTGGGTGAAGGTGATCTTATCGTTACCCTGCAGGTCCTTGATCCTCTGTTGATCAATTTTCAGCTCCCTCAGCATGATCTGGCCAAGATCGCCACGGGACTTACCGTGCGAGTGTCTGCTGACGCTTTAGGTGACCGAGAGCTTGTCGGCGCCATCACCACCATCAATCCCAAGGTCGATGACTCCCGCACCCTCCATGTTCAAGCCCGGGTTGCCAACACAGCAGAACTCCTGCGTCCGGGAATGTTTGTCTCCTTGGCTATCGTTTTACCGGAAGAGGAGCAGGTGTTGACGATCCCAGCCACTGCCGTGCTCTATGCTCCTTACGGAGACTCGGTTTTCGTGATCGAGGAGAAACGTGATGAGCAGACTGGGACTGTGTCGAAGGCGATTCGCCAGCAATTCATTCGGCTGGGCGGTAAGCGGGGAGATTTTGTCTCGGTCACCAACGGGTTGCATCAAGGGGAGACCGTGGTGTCAACCGGAGTCTTCAAGCTTCGCAACGGACAGAGTGTGGTGGTCGATAATACCTTGGCCCCGGAATTT
>VMSU01000203.1 GCA_013792005.1 Desulfobulbaceae bacterium | reverse complement strand
TTCTGGTCATCGTCCTGGCCACTGATCTGGTCATTTGCCTCGTGTTGATCATCAATCTCGCAGGGCATTGACAACCGAAACGCTACGCTATACAATAGTGACATGATCAAATCATTTCGGCACAAAGGAATACAAGTATTCTTCGAGACTGGCAGCAAAGCAGGCATACAGCCACATCATGCGCAGAAACTGAGGCGGCAGTTGATGCGTTTGGACCTTTCCAAAAGCGCCAGCGATATGAATGTGCCGGGTTGGAGACTACACCAGTTAACGACCGGACATTGGTCCATCTGGGTCAACGGCAATTGGCGTATGACGTTCGGCTTTGATGGTGAAAACGCCGTGCTGATTGATTATCAGGATTACCATTAGGAGGAACATACAATGAGCAACATGCACAACCCACCACATCCAGGCGAAACCTTACGAGAGGACGTTTTACCAGCTCTAGGACTGACAATTACCGAAGCGGCAAAACAGCTCGGCGTTACTCGTGCCGCGTTGTCCAGAGTGGTTAACGAGCACGCTGCCATCTCGCCAGAGATGGCCTTACGCTTAGAAGGCTGGCTCGGAGTCGAGAACGGCGGACGCGCTGACCTGTGGATTGGCCAGCAGGCTGCATACGATCTCTGGCACGCACGCCAAGCCGGAACACCAAAAGTACAGCGTGCCGAACTAATAGTAACAGCATAGTTCTACTTTGTCACATTAGATTCACAGCATTATTGTTCGTCATTCCGGCACGATTTTAGCCGGAATCCAGTCTGTTCGAGCTCTCTGGACCCCGGCTAACACCGTGCCGGGTTAACGAAAAAGGCTGCTGGCGTTATTTGATTGGTAATGTGACAAAGTAGAAATAGCCAATCTCGAAATAGAAAATCAACGTTATTCGCTTGAGGCCTGCTCACTTGACGTTGGCTGACTTTGACGAATTTCTGGGTACATACACCCCAACGAATACAACTTTGCCATATCTTTAGTCCTTTATTTTTTCCTTATTAGCATTTACTTTCATTGAAGATCAATGCTCTCTTTAACATGACGCGATATATGCGTTGCCAACCGTGCCGAACAAGACAACAACCTTAAGCTGTAGCAAATTTCTCGCAGATCGACTTTTTCATTCCCAATAAATCGGTACCGTGACCTCATGAACAGAAAAGATCGCTCCATAGCTAAGCACTTCAAAAAACTTCTCCTAAAAAAAATAACTCCTGTAGACGTAAGGGTATTCGGATCTAGGGCTCGTGGCGATTCCACGCCAGATTCCGATCTTGATATGTTTATTGTTGTCGAACATACAACCCATGAAATTGAGAAATATATCAGTAACTGTGCATGGGAAGCAGGCTTTGAGCAGAATATTGTAATCGTCCCGGTAGTTGTTGTTAAAGACAAGCTCAGAGGTTCTGTGGGGAAATCCGCATTTATCCATAATGTCTATCGAGAAGGTATCGTCGTATGATTGAACATAAGAAGTCCCTCATCGAATTCCGTCTTATTGAAGCAAATGACTCCTTAAAAGAAGCCACGGTTCTCCTTCAATCCGGCATGAGTTTCCGCTCCGTTATGAACCTGCTTTACTACGCCATGTTTTACGCTGTCCTCTCCCTGCTACAAGACAAAGCTATCGGGACATCGAAACATTCAGGTGCCATAGCACTCTTTGATCGGGAATATGTTAAGACTGGTGATTTCACCAAGGAAATGTCAAAGGCCCTTCATAGGGCCTTTCAACTTCGGCAGATTGGAGATTACATGGAGGAAACAATAGTAACACTTGAAGATATCGAGGAGATCCGACCACTTGCAGAACAGTTTGTGACCAATGTGGAAAATTTTTTCAGCGGAAATAATACACCTGATTCCAGATAAAATCATGCCGAGAAGACGATACATCTCATATGGAATTAGCGTGTAAGGAAATGAGACAAACTATCAACCTAAAAGGAACTCTGTATGCCAAAAATAACTATCGAATCGGAACTCTATGAACGCCTCAAAGACTGCTCCGTCATCGTTGGCTACTCCTCGGTCGAGGAATTCATCACCCATGTTCTAGAAAAAGAAGTCGCGCTGATCGAAGAAGCTGAAGATGACCCAGACGTCAAGGAACGCCTCAAGGGTTTAGGCTACATCTCCTGATTGGCCATGATCATCTTTTCCTTTTTAAATCAGCTTGTCGACCTCCTGGTCGCGCCTTTCCACGGCCTCGGCCCCATACCGCAACTAGTGCTCCTCAGCCTGGTCTCGACAGTAGCCCTGCTGGCCGCATTTAAACGCCTCTCCAATCAAGAGACAATCAGAAGCCATAAAAATAAAATCTTCGGAAATTTTCTGGAGATCGCTATCTACCGGGATCAATTTCGACGCTCGCTCATCTGCCAGGGCAGAATCTTAAAATACAACCTGCTGTATTTGGGTGCGATTGGCAAACCGCTCCTCCTGCTGATGATCCCCATGATCCTCGTTTGCCTGCAGCTTGAATACCGATTAGGCTACCAAACCATAAAACCTGGGCAATCATTCATCATCGAGGCCCAACTTGAAGACACGGCAAGCGAATCCTTGGCCGATATCACCAATCCCATTAGCATCATCACCTCCGACACCATTGACCTGGAAACCCCGGCCATGCGGATCCCTGCCACCGACCAGATCTTCTGGAAAGCCAGACTTATCCAAGACGGCTCACCTAATTTCATCAGTATAATGTTACCCGGCCAGAGCGACGCCGTCCGCAAGGATGTGGCTATTGGTAAACTAACAAACCGTTTCACACCAAAGAAAACTAAAATCGTAAACCTTGGCAATCTTGTAGACAGTGGTGAGGATGGCATAAACTCATCATCGCCAATCAAGACCCTTCGAGTCGCTTATAGCCCTGCCGAATATCCATTCCTCCGATGGACATTCTCTCCTATTGTGTACTATTTTATATTGACATTACTCTTCGGAGCCCTTCTCAAACCAGTAATGAAAGTTTCTATTTAATTTAACAACAGGACAATAAGACAGAATTAGCACGCCCATCGTTATACTTAATTTTTCCAAGACATTTTTAAACCTTCAGACAGCTCAACATTATGGTTCGCCATGTTCACTATAATCAAGATATCAAAAGCGATTCGACAGTCGCCCTCGAAATAAACTCTTTTGGAATCCTTTTTCATGACACCCTCCTCCCACCCCAAGGCA
>VMSU01000202.1 GCA_013792005.1 Desulfobulbaceae bacterium | reverse complement strand
CCTGCTCATGTGCGAAAAGCACACATCGCAGGCCGATGCCTAGCATCTGCGGCACTGCTGAATAGTTACGGTTCTGGGCTTCGGCATCTTTCTGGGTCAGAAGGTGGATAGTTACATTAAATGCAACCTTTTGGAGACAAAGCGTACCCCAAACCAAAATCATCCTTGTAAAAACAGCAGATTTTTTATTGAATAACTGATAGCTACTGCCAGCCCTAAGAAACATGCCCCAAGCACAAACAACGCGTAGTGCGCATTCAGACACAAAACAAAAACAAGGAGTTTGCGCAGACATGATTAATGATTTTGACATCACAACACTGGATTGGGAAAAGATCTTGAATGCCATTACCGATCTTGTTGCCGTCCTTGATAAGGATTTCAGAATCATCCAAGTCAATCGTGCGCTGGCTGAGTTTCTCAAACAATCTCCGGCAGCCCTGGTGGGGCAGAAGTGCTACGAGGTTATGCATGGACAAAACACCCCCTGGGACGGCTGCCCTCATGAACAGATGATGAAGCAGAAACTCCCCGCAACCCTGGAGGTGAACGATCCTTTCATCGGTATCCCACTGCTAATAACCGCCTCACCGATCACTAACAAGGAGGGAGAAATCATCGGGTCAGTACATGTTGCCAAGGATATTTCCTCAGTCAAAAAAATGCAGTACGCCCTTACCCTGCGCAATCAACAACTTGAAGCGTTGAACATGCTAACCAGCAGGGCCATCAGAAGCCAGAGCATCAAAGAGGTGGTACAGGTTGCCCTGGCAGAGGTCATGAAGGCATGCTCTCCAGACCTTGCGCTTTATTATACGGTAGCAGGTGACTGGTTGCTTCTTCAAGGTTCCGCTCCAATCGAAGAAGAGCACCTCAATCACAAGAAAAAAGTGGGCGAGTGTCTCTGCGGACTCGCCGCAGCGCATGGCTCTCCAGTCTTTTCAGAGAACATCTCATGCGACGTTCGTTGCACCTTAAGTGAATGCAAGGAGGCTGGCATCTGCTCTTTTGCCGCCCTACCCATTATCCACGATAATACAATCATCGGGGTCCTCGGGATCGCTTCGAGAACTGAAACCAAATACTCGGATAGCCGGGATTTCCTAGAAATCCTTGCTGCCACCGTCGGCCTTGTGGCCCATAACGCCCTGCTTATCGGAGAGATCAGAAAGGAAGCTGAGATGCTGGACCTTAAGGTAACCGCCCGCACTCGTGAACTGGAGGAAAAGAATAAAGACCTTCAAAGCAAGATGGCTGTTATCGAGCGAATGAACAAAATTTTTATCAACCGCGAACTGCGGATGGTGGAACTGAAGAAAAAGATCCAGGAACTGGAACGAAAAGGTGAAGATATGGATAACGAAACATGACCGATCAAGGCACGAACCCCAGACAGGACCTTGGCATTCAAAAAGGCTCTCTTCTTGCTCTCATCCTCTGCTTCGCCGGTTTATCCGCATACCTCTTTTTTGACTTCTACGATTCGGCCAAAACAACCGCAATCAGACAATTGAACGATCAACAACAGATCCACGCTAAACAGGCGGCCCAGGGCATTGCTGATTTTTTCAAAACGTGGACAGGCATTCTGACTTCGTTCTCGAAAATGGATGAGATAATCAGCGTTGACGATAACGGCAAACGATATATGGCCTTATTCTACGAGGCGCATCAAGATCAAATCAAGTCAATCACCCGAGTCGATGAAAAGGGGGTGATCCTATACACCGTGCCCTTCAGCGGCGCTGAAGGCAGCGACATTTCAAACCAAAGACATGTGCGAGAGATCCTGAGGAACCACCAACCTGTCGTCAGCGATGTGTTCAAGACAGTCCAGGGATTTGATGCCGTTGCACTCCATGTGCCGGTCTTCAAGGGAGCGACCTTCAAGGGAACCGTCGCCATCGTCATTGACTTCACAAACCTTGCGACACGATATCTCGAAGTAATACAGATCGGCAAGACCGGCTACGCTTGGGTGATCAGTCACGACGGAACAACTCTCTACAGTCCTGTCCCCGGCTTTACCGGGAATTCCATTTTTGATAACTGCAAGGAGTGCCCTGAAATTCTCGCCATGGTGAAGGAGATGCTTCAGGGCCACCAGGGAACTGCAACCTACCTCTTCGATAAAATTGGGGCCACGACGGTAAAACCGGTAAAGAAGTATGCTGTCTATCTGCCTGTCGCCATTGGCAACAGTTTCTGGTCGATTGTCGTGGCCTCTTCTGAAGACGAGGTCCTCTCCGCCCTCGCCTCATTCAAGAACCGGCTGCTTCTGGTTATCGGCATGATCCTGATCGGCGGCGTCCTCTTTACCATCATCTGCACCAAAGCCTGGATGATTGTCGCAGCAGAAAAAACCCGTAAAAAGGCAGAAGAAAAACTTCGGGAAAGCGAACAATACAACCGCCTGCTGTTCGAATTATCTCCCATAGGCCTTGCCCTCTGCCGGCGGAATGGCTCCCTGGTGGACATCAACCCGGCATACGCCAAGATCATCGGACGATCTGTTGAGGAAACACTTAAACTCACCTATTGGGACATCACCCCCCCTAAATACCTGGAACTCGAACATGCTCAACTCAAAAATATTGAAAAAACAGGTAGATACGGACCATACGAGAAGGAGTACACCCATAAGGACGGCCGCCTGATCCCTGTCCGCTTGCAGGGACTGTTCATCGAAAAGAAAGGGGAGAAGTTCATCTGGTCAAGCGTTGAAGACGTCTCGGAGAGCAAAAAAGCAGAACGGGATTTGCTGAGAAACGAGAAGGTTCTCCGGCTTTTTGTCGAACACTCTCCCGCAGCAATCGCCATGTTCGATAACGAGATGAAATATATTTTTGCAAGCTCCCGATTCCTTGAGGACTATAACCTGGGCCAACAGAATGTCACCGGCCGCTCGCATTACGAAGTATTTCCGGATATTCCCGAACGCTGGCGGGCAATCCATAAACGCTGTCTTGCTGGGGCGATTGAACAGTGTGACGATGACCCCTTCCCGCATAAAAACGGAAGAGTGGATTGGGTGCGATGGGAAATCCGGCCCTGGTATGAAACCGAAGGAGAAATCGGCGGCATCATCCTGTTTTCCGAAGTGATCACCAAGCGCAAACAAGCTGAACTGGAGCTAACAAAGTACCGGGAGAATCTTGAAGAACTCGTCGATCAACGGACGGAACAGGTGGAGAAAGCCCAGGCAGCCTTGATGAATATGGTGGATGATTTGCAGATGAGCGCAGAGGCGCTGGAGCAGGCCAATGAACAGCTTAAAGAGATTGACCGCCTCAAATCCATCTTCATCGCCAGTATGAGCCATGAACTGAGAACTCCCCTGAACTCGGTCATAGGGTTTTCCAGTGTCCTCAGTAACGAATGGGCCGGCCCGGTGAGCGAAGAACAAAAAAAACTGCTGTTGACCATCAACAGGGCGGGCAAGCACCTGTTATCGCTGATCAACGATGTCATTGATATCTCAAAAATTGAATCGGGAAAACTCGATACCAGCCGAGAGGATTTTGATCTCTTTAATGTGGTCATCGAGGCGGTAGAAAATCTGGCAAAAGACCTCGCCGACAAGAAACTCTCGATAACTACCGAGATTCCGCATCTTGCGATGCATTCCGACCGAAGGCGACTGCTCCAGTGTATCCTTAATCTATTAAGCAATGCTGTAAAATTTACCACCAAAGGTGGTGTCCAGCTTATGGCCCGGACTGTAAAAGAGGGGGAACACATTGAAATCACAGTTACAGACACCGGGATAGGGATTAAAGAAGAGGATATGCCAAAACTCTTTCAATCCTTTGTCCGTTTTGATTCTCCGCTTCGCGCTTCAGTCCCCGGCACTGGCCTGGGGTTGTATCTTACCAAAAAACTTGTCAGAGAAACCCTGGGCGGTGAGATCTCCGCAAAAAGCACCCACGGCGCTGGCAGCTGCTTCACGCTCAACATCCCGGCAATCTTGAACAATGCACAGAAAGGAGTTACAACCACATGAACCCTGTTCTGGTAATAGAAGACAATATCGACAATCTGCTACTGATCACCTATGCCCTGAAAAACGCCGGGTATTCCGTCATCAGCGCCGAAACCGGCGAGGCCGGGGTTGAATTGGCGCGCCAGGAGCGGCCATATTTTATCCTGATGGATATCAACCTGCCTGGCATCGACGGCACTGAAGCGACCAGAAGGATCAGGATATCCGAGATCAACGATACTATTCCCATCATCGCCATCACCTCCTTTGCCCTGCAGGGAGATCGGGAGAAAATCCTTGCGGCAGGGTGTAATGGCTACTTTGAAAAACCGATTGACCCCAATACGATTGTAGATCAGATCCAGGCAATTCTATCGAAATGTGGCGCAAGGGAAAGCGGTTACTGAGACCACCACTCATCACCAGAGAAACATATGAAAATACTTATTGTTGATGATAACGCCGCAGACAGAACTCTGCTGCGCTACAACCTGGAGCATCACGGCTGCGAGGTTATAGAAGCTTCCGATGGGGCTGAGGGACTGCATCTGGCAAGCATCAACCAACCTGACCTGATCGTCTCAGACGCACTCATGCCGGTAATGGATGGCTTTCAGTTTTTGAGAGTAGCAAAAAATGATGTCACCCTCAGCCTCATCCCTTTTGTTTTTTATTCTGCCATCTACACCGGGAGGGAAGAAGTCGAATTCGCCCTCTCCTTAGGCGCCGATGCCTTTATTATCAAGCCAACTGACCCAGATGAGTTCTGGACTGAACTCAACAGAATCATCAACGCCAAAATTCTCCAAGAGACACAACCAACCCTTGCTACGCCAATCGATGACGAGCATGACTACCTGCAGCGGTACAGCAACATTGTCGCCACCAAACTTGAGGAAAAAGTAAAGGAGCTTGAAACCGCCAACACCAAAATCCTGGAATCTGAACAGTTCATCAAAAACATCGTGGAAAGTGTTGATGAGGGCATCGTCGTCATTGACCCAAACTACAGAATTCTCTCTACAAACAGGGCATACCTGCTTTTCTGCAAGAAACCGCCAGACGATATCTTAGGCAAACACTGCTTCGAATGTTCCCATGGATCACTCCAACCCTGTTATGAAAAAGGGATATACTGCCCGGTAAAAGAGACCTTTGAAACCGGGTCTGCTGCCACTACCTCCCACACCCATTTTGACAACAAAGGAGATTCCTCTTTATATGAGGTCAGATCTTTTCCCATGAAAAATACCCTGGGAGAAGTAACTGCGGTAATCAAGACAACTCGTGACATTACCGAAAAGACTAAACTTGAGGATCAACTTCGGCAATCCCAGAAAATGGAGTCCATCGGCACCCTGGCGGGTGGCATAGCCCACGATTTCAATAATATCCTGACCGCCATCATGGGCTATGGCGAAATCGCCCTCATGGGCATGGCAAAAGATGATCCCCAACGATCAAACATTGAGATCATGCTCCAAGGAGCCGATCGGGCCGCGCATCTTACCAAAGATCTCCTCCTCTTTAGCCGAAAGCAGAAGAGCCTGCGGAAAACCACCGACCTGAACAATATCATCAGACAGGTCGAAAAATTCCTAACAAAGGTCATCGGCGAGGATATCACCTGTAACTTTATCCTGCACGATCAGCCAATCATGATCAATGGTGACAGCCACCACCTTGAGCAGGTGCTGATGAACTTTGCCACCAATGCCCGCGATGCCATGCCCCAGGGCGGCTCTTTCACCGTCACCACGGAACAAATTCAGCTAAACAAAGGGTTCATTGCCACCCATGCCTACGGCAAGACTACCGCCTCCTATGCCTTGATAACCGTGACCGATACCGGCAATGGCATAAACGAGAAGACCAGACAACGGATTTTCGAACCTTTTTTCACCACCAAAGAAGTAGGCAAAGGCACGGGCCTGGGCATGGCAGTGGTCTATGGCATCATCCATCAGCATGAGGGCTACATCACCCTTGACAGTGAGCCCGGCAGAGGTGCGACATTTAAGATATACCTGCCGGTTGTTGAGTCAGCAGCCAAGAAAGAACCCCTGATTACACCGAATACCACCATGGCCACCGGCACGGAGACCATCCTGCTGGCAGAAGATGACGAGTCGGTGAGGAAGCTGCAATCCCATGTGCTGACACAATCCGGCTACACAGTTATCGAGGCGATTGACGGTGAGGATGCAGAACGGAAGTTTGTCGAGAACAAAGATCGCATCCAGCTCCTGCTGTTCGACTTTCTCTTGCCGAAGATGAATGGCAATGAGGCCTACGAAAAAATACGAGCACTTAAACCTGGAATAAAGGTTCTCTTCGTCAGCGGCTACGAGCCTGACCACATCCAACAAAATATTCGGGGAATGAGCCAATCCCAGATAATTCACAAACCAGTATCACCATCTGAACTCCTGCAAAAAGTGAGGAGCCGGTTAGATGAAACACCACCGTAACCCCGCCCGGACATTTCACCAACACCACTCTGGCAAGTGACTCAATATACTTTTCGTTAATTCAGGAACTCCTAGTGAAAGCAACCTAACCAAAAAAGGCATTAGCCAAGGAGTGGTCAACAATTATCCTTTAACATATTGTTTTCATGGCAAATGGGAAGTTTCCCCTATTGCACATCGTGGCACTTGTGAGTAAACAAGGATTCCGTAAATGTCCGCAATGAGAAATGACCATTAATGAGAAAGAGATGAATAAAAAATTAAACTGCTGGGAATTTTATAATTGTGGCAGAGAGCCAAACGGCCAGAGCAGTAAAGAACTTGGGGTTTGCCCTGCTGCAACAGAAAGAAGACTTGATGGTGTCCATAATGGTATCAATGCTGGCCGGGCATGTTGGGTTATTGCCGGGACGTATTGTCACGGAGAAACTCAAGGCTTGTTCGCCCAAAAATATTCAACATGCAAAGACTGTGAATTTTACCAACTGGTCCTGAATGAAAATTTTCATAATATCCGGGTGAGCCATGTTTTGCTCAAGGAAGTCCGCAAGGGTAATGCTATTCCGCAAAACAAGTAACCTGTAACCTCCCCCATCCATCTGCAGCGCTATGAACGTTTACAGTTCCGGGGTTATCTGTAGTTTCGGTGCCCTTAGTGAACGGCGACCCCACTACTGACAAATATCGCTTAACTCCGCAACTCCGTCCGGTGTGCGCTTCTCAGCGGGCCGCGGGCCAAGAGACACGCCATTGCCGAACATACCGTGATGCCCATGATCATTGGTCGTGCCGTGCCATCAACCAGCATACCCACGAGCCCCACAACCACCGCCCCGAGCATAAACTGCACCGTTCCCATCAGCGCCGATGCCGTACCTGCAATCGCGCCCTGTTCTTCCAGCGCAAGCACAGCGGTGATCGGCGTTACAAGCCCTAGAAAACCATACCCCAAGAACAGCAGGGCAATCAGCACATCAAGTCGATCAATACCCAGCAGGTTTAAGGTGAGAAGCAATGCCATAACAGCCGCATATCCGTTGACCGCCACCTTAACCACCGTGACCAGGCCGAAGCGTTTTCCAAGCAGACCAGTGAGTTGCGAGACGCCGATAAAGGAAGCAGCGTTGGCCGCAAAGGTGATGCTGTACTGGCGCGGCGTCAGACCATAGTGATTAATCAGAACGAATGAGGAATTGGCCAGATAGGCAAAAAAACTGGCGATACCAAACGCACCAACAAACACCACCCGTAAGAATTTGCGATCGCGCAGCAGCACGCTATACGCAGCAAAGGCGCTGCGGAGGCTACTGTCCACCCGCTGCGCAGGCGGTCGCGTCTCCGAAAAGCTGGCAAACAACAAGGCCAATCCCAGGATAGCGAAGACGGTGACAACCCAGAACACACTCCGCCACCCAGCCCACTCAATAAGCACGCTGCCAACCAGCGGAGCCAGGATCGGAGAGATGCTGAACACCAGCATCAGCCTCGACATAAGCCGCGCCGCATCACTCCCGGTGTACAGGTCGCGCACTACGGCGCGCGGCACCACCATCCCGGCACAGGCCCCCAGTCCTTGAATAAAACGGAACACGACCAACATCCGGATATCAGGGGCCAATGCGCAGCCGATGCTGCCAATGGCAAACACAACGAGACCAAAATACAACGGCACCTTGCGGCCCATCATATCGGACAACGGTCCATAAATAATCTGGCCGATGCCCATCGACACAAAAAAAACCATCAGAGTCGCCTGAACCGCGTTCATGGACGCCCCCAGGCTCAAACCGATAGAGGGTAGCGCCGGAAGGTACATGTCGATTGCAAAAGGACCGATGGCTGACAACAGTCCAAGTACCAGAGCTGTGCGAAAGAAAGATGATTGCATGGAGAATGGTGAGTCCAGATGAAAAGTTATTGCTACCCTTGCCGCTCGGCCCTATCGGATGGATGTGTCAAGTTTCTCACCCTCGGCCACCGGTGAGCATAGCACTGGGCGCCACATCGGAAACCGGCGTATTGAAGATCAAAAAAGAGCCATGTATCACAGCGCCTTTTTAACCAGCAGGTGCTTGTTCATTTCCCAACCCGACAATTTGCACCTTGATTATACGCTAACGGAGCCCGTTTCTAGAACTCTCTGGCATGTCGAAGGAGTTCTCCCCCCTAAAACTGACATACACCGTCACGTGACCCTTCTCGATCAGATGGTAGGAGGTGATAAGGATATCGCCAAGCCATCCGGTAGTAAGGGGCATATAGACAGGCCGCAGTTCGTACCCGATCACAATGTTCTTAGGTCCGTAAATTTCGCGCATTTCTTCGGCTCGAAATGCGGTGATATCGCTAATGAACCTACTCCCCATTTCCAGTGCCTCGGCAGCGGGAAGTCCTTTAATAATCCGATAATTAAACGCCGCCCCGAACGGAATAATTGCGTATTGGTCATCGGTGCGGTCAAGGATGGCGACCGTTCTGAAATCATGAGGATTTTGGCCGCCATAAAGGATGAGGTCATATGAGCCCGGGTCCGGCCCTATGGTTTTCAACATGCGGGTCCTGAGCAGGATGCCGGGGGCACAACCGCTCAAGAAGAGAAGAATTATGACGAGGACCACCGGAAGAGACATTCTCTTTGTTCCCATAGTCTACCTCCTCAACACAAATTTTTTGCGATCATATGATTTTTCTCCCTTATCAATCAATACTGGACTTTAGAGTTTCGCGATCTTTGAAAAAATCTGACAGAAGCAGAAAAAGTATTGACAAGACAACAAGTTGTCGATGCCGCTATGGACATCAAGGGATACCGTCATATCCCCAAAGCCCTGTTCGACATTATCACATTTTTGCCCCAAGCACTTCCGAAACGTTCAGTGCCAACGTTTCTAGAGTTGCTTTTTGGGGCCATGCTGACTCAAACAGGTAAACAATGACGCAGAAGCACCTCCTGCACGGGAAAATAAAATCGAGCAAACCCAACTATTGGAGGAGGCTGTACCTAATGAACGGCTGGACTTTGGAGCGACGGAAAAGGCAATCGGAAATGATTCGGCAATGGAGCCCGTGGGAACGATCCACCGGTCCACGAACGGAGGAAGGAAAACGGGCGAGCGCAAGGCGCGGATATAAAGGAGGGCTCAGGGGAAAGCTACGGAAGATTAGCCATGCGTTATGCGAGCAACGCCGGGAGCTTGAGGACATTGCCACATGAGTGAGGGCAGTACTCAATGACTTTAACTTGGATGGGATCAAGGATTTGATTAACTGCTTTGTCCGGGCTGAAAGATTTTGTGATAGATAGATTGGCGCGAGGATCAAAGAGGGAGAATTATTGGTTGTCCTTCAGGGGTTGACTACAATCAGCAAACATTGATGGAGCCCTTCAAGTTTCAGCCAGATAGAAGGCGGAATTTGGACGGCAGGACTAGCGTTAGCCCCACGCGGGTAAGTCGACGGAAAAGAGATTGACTTCCATAATAGGTCCGGCTATCGTTTCCCCCTCATTGGATGGTGGCGTTTGTTCTTGGCAATTTAAAATACTGCTGACCAAAAGGTTTGTTCTGAATCTCCCTAAAGAACCTTCTGTCGCCAATTCAATATGAATTTTGGGCAATAGCTGGGTTTTCTAGACTCTGACGCGTCCCCGGAAAAATGATCTTCCCCCTTTCACTTTGTCGAGAATTGCATGTCTGATTTTATTATGGGGGCGCTACAGGGCGTTCGTAGTAAACTGCTCGACCTCACTCGCCGAAACCGTCTGCTCAACTACAAAGAAAGTGCAAAGAGCATTCGTGTAGTTGATGAGCTGCCAGATGAAGTGTTCCGTATTCTCGTCCTTGAGGGGAAGTCAATGGAGTTCGTCCCTCTCCAGGATGATAGTGCCTCGGCTCAATTATCCATTCCCGGAATTAATCCCCTAACAGAGCGAAAAGGCGAAAGCGTTGATCGACAAAATGAACTCCCGACGCCAAGTTCGTTAGTTGCCAAAAAACACCGCGACACTCGCCTTCAGACACCATTTGCGGATGTTGTCCTTGAACGTCGGTGCAAAAAACTCCTTCAAGAATCACGAACCGCCATTGAAGAAACCGGAAGTAACCTTCTTCATCTGGCCATGGGGTTCGTCGAATGGTCTGAATCTGTTGATTCGTCTGAATTAACCAGGTCGCCTCTGATCCTCGTTCCAGTTAAAATTGAACGCACACGGATCAACCGTGAAACCAACTGTTACACCTATGTTATCTCCTATACCGGCGAAGATATAGAAACGAATCTTTCATTGGCTGAGAAGTTCAACCATGATTTCAACATGGTCCTTCCAACCCTTGATGAAGAAGTGCTTCCTGAAACTTATTTTCGTGACGTTACTGAGACGGTGGCCCGGCGTATCAACTGGCGTGTTGCAAGAGAAATGGTGTTGGGACTCTTTAGCTTCTCGAAACTCCTCATGTACCGAGATCTTGATCCTGACCGATGGCCGGAAGGAAGCAGGATAATCGATCATGAAAATATTACCCGAGTACTTGGCGGACGGAATGAGCCTGAGTCTGGCAATAAAATCTATGGCGAAGAGTATGATATTGACCGCGATCCTCGGGCGGCCGATACGCGACTAATTCTTGATGCCGACAGTTCTCAGACTTCAGTAATTATCGATGTGGTCCACAACAAAGAGAATTTGGTAGTTGAGGGACCACCT
>VMSU01000201.1 GCA_013792005.1 Desulfobulbaceae bacterium | reverse complement strand
TTGATGCAACGTGAATGGCATCTCCGTCCGGGTCGCTGTCGTTGGCCAGCACACCGTGCTCAGCATCGATGGTGAGGAGCTGTCCAGGGCGCGCGGTATAGCTCTCGTCAACGGCTATTGGTGCCGCGTTGGTCACATCGATGGCCACAGTGGCTGTATCTGTGGCCACCCCGTCACTGATGGTGTAGGCGAAGCTGGTGAGGCCAACAAAGCCTGTGTTCGGGATGAAGCTGAAATGCCCATCAGCGAACATCGTGATTGTTCCTTGCGTGCCGGTCACGTCAATTGTAGTCACTGTCAGGGTATCGTTGTCGGCGTCGGTGTCGTTAGCCAACAGACCAGGGGCGTCAATGCTGAGCGTCTGATTGGCGTGCACGCTGTAACTGTCGTTTACGGCATCCGGCTGATGGTTGATGTCAGAGGTAGTGGCGTTAAACGTGAACGCATAGTTTTCTGGATTGGTGTGGCCGGTATAGAGACGAACCAGTCCGCCTTGTGATCCCACCAGAATATCAGGAAGCCCGTCTTGATTATAGTCACAGACAAATTCCCTGCTCCGCGGGGTGTTGGGCAGGTCTATCTCCACATCGGCGGCCTTGAGCGCTTGATGGCCGGTAAAGACAGGAGTGGCATCGGTGCCCGTGTTCATGTAGAAGAACAATTGTCCTTCGGTATTGCCCAAGATCAGATCTTTACGTCCGTCATGGTTGAGATCGAAGACATCTACACTGGCACGCCCGCTTGTTACTACCAGGTCAGCGGCATTTTCTTGCACCACCACTGCGTCGGCAAAATCAGGGGTGCCTGCAGTACCCTGATTGAGATAGACGCGAACCTTGCCGTCAAAGGCGCCTACCACCAGATCGGAGAGGTTGTCGTTATTCCAGTCGGTGATATCAAAGGTCGTTCTGTCGCCAACGTCCAGGTTCACTTTACCGTTCGCCGGGCCGACTTGCACCAAGGCCCCAGAATCGAAGGTTGGCGTTGAGGAGGTCCCGATGTTGGTGAACACCTGCATCGTTCCATCTGCCAATCCAACCACTAGATCTTGCAAACTGTCCGCATTCCAGTCATGGAGCCGGGGGAAGGCACCGAGACAGCCTTCAGCTGGTAAGGTTAGATCGCTGCCATTTGACTGGGCGTAGAAGAAACTGCCGAATGTCGGGGTGGTTGCCGAGCCGGTGTTGAGGTATACGCGAACCTTGCCATACTTGTTGATTCCGTCTGTGGTTTGTTCACCGACGATCAGGTCGGATAGGCCGTCGGCATTCCAGTCGGCTAGCGTGGGTACGGAGTAATCCGTTACCTGGATGTCTGCGCCATTGGCCTGAACATTCTGGGCGGCATCAAATACCGGCAGACCAAGCCACGCGACTCCTCCGCCAGCACCCAGCAGCTTGCTGCCGGTAGCATCGGTGAACTTGCTGTAGTCTAGCTGAAGTTCGTATCTGCCGGCCGGCAGGGTATCGGTGCCACCTGTCTGGCCATTGAGCAGCCAGGTGAGGATGCTGGTCCCGTCATCGTACGAGAATTGATCGGCTCGTAGTGCTATCGTGCCAACAACCTGGTTGGAGGCGGAAGGATCTAGCTGGGCCAGAGAGATCGCCGATACAATCGAACCATCGCTTATCATCCCGGCGATGTTCATTGGTGCGGAGAACCTCACCGTCAGCGCATCCACACCTGTGGCACCTTGGCCGTATTGTACCGTGGTCTCGACAATTGCCGGACGAATGCGGTAGTTGCCGAAGTCAAGGCCGGACAGAGTCGCTCCTGCAGCAAGAATTACGGTGTGTACGCCGGCCTCTCCCTGTTGCTGCAAACCGCTCGTTCCATCGCTTCCTACATTTGCCCCGCCGCTTGACTGGGTAACGCCAAATTCGGTGATGTGGGCAACTAGCCTCTCAAAGTTGAGACGTGGGTACTGTATGCCTGTGTTGGGAACGTTGTCGATCTCATCGTCGCCGTCAGTGATCAGGTCTCCGGTAGAGCGCAACAGGGTGGCGAACTCGCCGGTGGTCAGGCCCCGACCAAGTATTTCATGGGCAATCTGTTGAGCCAGAGTGGCGGCGCCGGATACAAAGGCTGCAGCCTGGCTGGTTCCTTGCATGGTACGGATGCCACCGTTAGGATCTGCCCCGTTAAAACGAGCCCCTGGCGCGAAGGTGTCAAGTAGTGCTGCGTCACGCTGGGAGAAGGCGGCGATCTCGTCTACGCCGGTGGCGTAATTGGTCGCCCCGGTAGAGACTGTCCATGGGCCGCCAAAGTCTGCGGCCCAGGTGGCGCCAACGGCAATTGCAGCCGGATCGGATGCCGGATAGGCTACCCCCATGCGGCCGAACTGATAATAGTTGTTGCCGGCGGCAGCAATGACGATGACGTTGGTCTTCGCCAAGGCGGCCAGCTCGTCACCTATGCCGTAGCGCGAGAGTTGATCGGTCCAGTTGCCGCCATCTCCCAGGGAGAGGTTAACCACACCGACATGATATGCTTCGTGATTAACCAGCACCCACTGCAACGCCTGCTCAAGATAACTGAAATATCCCTGTCCGGAGTCCTTGAACACCTTGAGGGCGATGATGTCGCTGCCAGGGGCAACGCCGGGATAGAGGTCGTCCTGGGAGCCAACAAGGCTTGCGATATGGGAGCCGTGTCCGTTGATGTCGCTCGCATCGGCGTCATCGTCGGCGAAATCGTATTGATAGATGATACGGTCTCCGATACCGTCGCCATTCAGGTCGGGACCGAAGAAGCTATGGTTGAGGTCGATGCCGGTGTCAATGACGACCGTGCTGATGCCGCGGCCATCCAGACCAGCATATCCCGGCTGGCTGCGGAGAGCGGTGATGCCTACCGAGGACAAAGCGGAGTTGATGGCCACCGAGCCATAGTCAACCGAGGATGAACCGGTATTGGTTGCCCAGTTGGAGCCGCAGCCGCAACTGAGGCTTTCCATGGAAATGTTTGAACCAGTGGTCGTGACGGTGACGTTTGACGAGCCGGGCAGAGGTGTGGTCTGCTGCCAGCCTTCCCTCTGGACTTCGACTACCGTGTAGTTGCCGGGGAGCAGATCTGTGAAGCTGTATCTGCCAGCGCTGTCGGTCTGCGTCCAGGCCTCACCTGAATCCAGCACGCCATTGGCATTGTTGTCCAGGAAGATAGTCCAACCTTCGATGCCAGGTTCGTCCGTTCCCCACACGCCGTCAGCATTCAAATCATTGAATTTGGAGCCGGTCAGGGAGGATAGCTGACAGTTGCCAATAGCGGTTGTTAGGACAAAGCCGCTCTTGACGGTGTAAGGCACGTTGGGGGTGGTGCGAAGCCAACCGTTTTGCGTCACTTCGCCTATCATCACGATACCGGGGCCGATTGAGGTGAAGCTGAAGGCGCCGTCGGCGCCAGTGATCACGCTTGCCTCACCGCTGTCCAGAGTACCGTTGGAATTACGATCCAGGAAGATGGTCCAGCCGGCCAAGGGGGCCTCGCCCGCGTCCTGGGTGCCGTCGGCATTAAGGTCGTTGAATTTGATGCCGCTGATGCTTCCAGTGCGGAAATTGCCGAAGTCAGCGCCTGTAGCGGTAGTGCCATCTGCCAGGTTCACGGTGTAGCCGCCGGACAGCGGCGAGGTCAGGATGCAGCAAGAGGGTACGACCTCAACCACTCGGTAGGCGCCGCCGCTCAGATTGTTGAAGGCGTATTGGCCGTCGCTGCCGCTGACGGTGGATACTTCACCGCTGTCCAGAATGCCGTTACTATTGCTGTCCAGGAAAATGGTGTGGTCGGCAAGGCCGATCTCCGGATTCCAGCTTGAAGGGTTGAAGCTGCCGCTACCGTCCAGATCATCGTAGACAAAGCCGCGGATACCGGTGGGTAGGGTGGCCAGGGTTGTCCAGGATACTGACCTGGAACCGCTGCCGGAGTTGCCTGCCAAGTCGGTGAGACCTGCGGCGTTTACCGTAAGCTGGTAGGCTCCCGGACTGGAGGTAAAGGCGTCGAGACCTGAGATTCGGTATTGGACACCTGATACATTGCTGACCGTGACTGAGCTGTCTAAGGCTATAGCTGCACCGTCACGGGTGAGAGTAAGATCCTCGAAGGTAAATCCGGATGGAATCACCAATTCGTCGAGGGAGACATCGATGGATTCAACCCCAGTGGTCCTCGGGTTGGGAGTAACACTGGCGATGGAAGCTACTCCGGGTGCGGTGACATCGACAAAGACATCGAAGAAGCTGTCCTGTGCCAGATTCCCGGCACTATCGGCAACTCGTACCCGGATCTTGTGAGCACCAGGGCCGCTTAGGGTAAAGGTGTGGCTGAAAGCTGACCCTGTCACCGTGGCGTAGCCAAGTTCCTTGCTGGTGGTCGTATCGGTGAGACGCACGGCCAGGCCGGTCTCGGGCAGGTTTCCGGAGATGGTCAGGGTCAGGGAGTTGGTCCGACCGTCGGTATTGGAAATGCCGTTATCCGGGGTGAGGACGAGGTTTGTCGGAGCAATGGGGGCGACAATGTCCATCACCCAGGTCTCGGACACCGAGCCTGAACCAAAGTTTCCTGCCAGGTCCTTGATCCCGGAGCCGTTGACGGTCAACACATAGGTGCCATCTTGACCGACCTTCCAGTTGAAGCCTTTAACCTTCCAGGTGTCGGCATCGACCTGCTCCACCGTTACCTCGTTGGTGATCAGGTTGTCGCCGCCGTTTTTAGTGAGGGTGATGTCGTTCCAGTCAAAGGTGGAAGCATCAATTGCTTCGCTGAAGTCCACATCCAGCCCCATGACCACGATGTTTCTCGGGTTGGTGGTGAGATGCTCGATGCCGGTGAAAACCGGAGCTGTGGTGTCCATGGTCCAGGAACGGGAGAACTGACCAACGCCAGCCGTGCCAGCAGTGTCTTCGGTGGCCGTGGCAGAGATGGTAAGGGTGTAGGCTCCTTCCGCAGCCGTGAAACTGCCCAGGCCGACAACGCGATATGTGGCAGCGTCGATCTGGACCATGCTGACACTGGCGTTAAGGGTCACTGCACTGCCGTTTCTGGTCAGGGTCAGGTCGGTCCAATCGATTGTTGCAGGATCCATATCTCTGGAGAAGGAGATATCCAGTTTGTCGACCGCTGTGTTGCGCAGGTTTGGGGAGACTGCCTGGAGATCGAGGATTACCGGAGCCGATGCGCCCATGGCCCAGTCGACGGTGGCGGTATTGGTTCCGGAGTTACCCGCCAGATCGGTAATACCGTGGGCATCCACGGTAAGACGGTAATTGCCGTCATCTGCCGTGGCGCTGGCCAGGCCGGAGATGCGCCAGGATGTGCCGCCAAGGTAGGTGACGGTGAGGTCGGAAACAATGACGTCAGCGCTGTTCAATGTCAGCCGGATATCGGCGGCGGTAAGAGTTGCCTGGTCGATGATCTCGGAGAAGGTCAGCTCCAAGGCGTCAACCGGTGTGGTCTGTAGTCCGCCAGAGACCCCGTTAAGCGCGGTGATCTGTGGGGCCTCAAAATCGACGATGGAAAAATACAGGGTGTAGCTGCCTGTACTGTCGAAATCCAGGAGATGGAGCATGTTTTCGTAGGTCGCCCCTGGCTCGCCGGCGTGGAAGGTCCGGTTGGTTCGCCAGACCATGCCGTCGATGGGCAGTTCCTTGCCATCCGAGCGGACCACTCTGGTGAGTCCGTAGCCTGGCAGGGTATCAGCCACTTTAAGGTATGCCCATCCTGACTCCATGGTGGCGTTCAGGGTGCGGGTCAACCCGCTGCCGGCGAAGGCGGCTTCGCTGGCCAGGGAAACGGCGGCCTGACCTCCTGTGCTCATGTACAGCACATCCGGGGTGTTGTTCTCATCCGGCACATCGTTGACCAGGTAGTCGGGGATATTGTCGTCGGACGGGGTGGTCACTTTTAGGGCGCGGATCAGTTCGTGGATATTGACCTCTTTGATCAGTGAGGTGCGCAGACTGCCCGCATCATCCAGGTGCTCGAAGGTGGCGGAGAAGTCTTTGAACTTGCCCTGGAGGCTCGAGGTCATGTTCCACTGGGCGGTCTTGGTTTCGGCCGGGGCGATGCTGCCCAGGTTTACGGTCAGTGATGGCGTGCCAGGGTTGGCCCCAACCTGGGAGCTGATGATCTTGAAGTCGATCAGCAGACCCTTCTCGTTCTCGATGATTTGCGGTTGGGCAGAGGTAATGGTGAGGTTTGCCGCGCCGCCCTTGCCGACGTTAACTACCTGGAGTCCCAGAGCGAACGGTTCCGAGGGTTCGATCTCGTCGGTGAACGGATCATCGGCGTAGACATCGCGCTGCCAGAAGTAGTCAAGTTCCAACTGGGCTTCCGGATAGACGGTGATCCGAGCGGGCAGGAGCGGCACATCGACGACCGTGCCGTTCTCAACATAATGCAAGGTGCCGCCCATGTAGTAGAGGACTGGTTCGTCGGGTGCTGCGTCGTTGGTGGGGACAAAGGTGTATTGGATAGTGCCGTTGGTGCTCGGACCGAGAACCCATTGTCCGTTGACCTCGCTGATATTATCCAGCACCGGGCCGCGGAGCAGGAACATGTCGTTGGCATCGTTGCCAGCGGCATCCCGAATGTCAAGGGTCAGGCGGATATCTTCCAGCGAGGTGTCGCTTCGACCGTTGTTCAGCTCTAAGGTCCCCAGGAAGGCCGTGCGGGTAATGACCGCTTCCTGCTCCAGACGCAGGCGAACCTCGGCGCAGACCCCGCCGCTTTGAGTAGTGAGGGCGGTGTCGCCGGAGGTGATAATATCGCCCTCCTCACCTGCCGATGCGCTGCTTGTGCCCGAGCAGTTGTTGAGGTAGGAGGTGTAGCCGGTGGGGACTCCGTAGGGTGATCCGGCTCCCCCGTAGCCGCCCCATCCGCCCCATCCGCCACTGCCACTGCCACTGCTGCTGCTGCTGCTGCCGCTGCCGCCCCAGTCGATGCTACAGAGGCAGGCCAGGATATCGGACCAGTTGCTGGCCGCGCTGGCAAGGGCGCCGGCGGGTCCTGCCGCTAGACCACCAGCCAGCGCTTTGCAGGCAGTGGTAAGGATGGCTGTTTGGCAATCATCGAGTAGCTCGTTGCCAGTAGCGGCGGTGTAACAGTCAAGCGCCATGCTGATGACGTCGCAGCCGGCTCCGAGCAGATTGCCCATGGCCCGCTCAAGAAGGTATGTGGAAATTGAGCCGGCAGCGTCACTGAAACCTTCCAGGCAGCCGACCGTGGCAGCCAACTGCACAGGAACTCTTTGATACTTGCCGTCCTTGCACTCGTAAGTATAGACCACGCCGAGGCCGAGGCACTTGGTCAGGGCGCTGGCCGGGCCAGCAGACTGGATATCCCCACCGGTGGCGTTCAGTTTCGCCATACCGGCATCGGACAGGCGGATGGTTACTGGGATGGTCATTTCGCTCTTGGCTGCCAGAACCGGTATTTCGGTGATCAGCGGGGTGATGATGTAGTCCGGATCATTGGGCACATCGATTCGGACTTGTGTGGCGTTGATCAGGCCGTGGTTGCGCATGGTAATGCTGAACTGGGTGGTATAGCCAGGCAGAACCATGGGCATGAGGAACGGTTCGTCAACCGTGACCACCGGCATCGGAACTTCGGTTTCAAAGGTGGTTTCCAGCACGATCTTGTAATGGTCCTGGATTTCAGTGGGCACCACGGTCCAGTTGTAGCTTACTGCCTGCCGGTGGAGGAACAGCTCCTGGTCGACCAGGCCGCCAGGTGTGACATAGACGCTTTGCCGCACTGTGTCGTGTTTGGTTGCGCTTGCCTGCAGGGTGTAGGGGCCTTCGGCGACACCGATAAAGGTGACGACACCGGTGTCATCGGTGATCGCGGTGGCGACGACCTGGCTGGTGTAGGCGTCAAGGAGCTGGACCGTCGCGCCGGTTAGATTCGGAGCGTTCTCGGCAAAATAGGTGTATTCATCGGTCACCGTCACTTTGACGTCACCAACTGCCTCGGATACGGCCCGGAACTGGAAGTTGACAGTGGCGTGGGTACTGGTGCCAAGGACGTTCAGTGATCCCCGGTAGATGTCAAGCGGCAGGTCCTGGCCTGGATTAAGAAGCAGATTGATGGTCGCCTTCTCTCCCGGCGCCAGGCTGGGCAAGTTGGCGTTTGAGCCAAGAGTCAACCACGGGATGTTAGTGGGTAGTTGCACCGTGAGGGGGCCGCTCGCAGCGCCGCCGGTGTTGGTTACCTCGAATGAGACGGAGGACTGTCTGCCCCGTAGCATACCAGCGGTAAGATAGCCAGGATTGGCTACCAGGCGCGGGGTCAGCGGTGTTACGGTAACCGACATCGTCAGCGAGGTGGTGATGCCTTCGGCGCTGGTGATGATAATCGGAGTCGAGCCGTTTAAAGCGGTTGCGTCTGCGGCAGCGGTAATGGTGTAGTCCAGCATGGCCGTGCCGGAGCCCGGGAGCGCAGTTGGGGCATCTAACTGGACTGTCAGGCCGGGCGGTAGATTGGCAATAGCGGCAGCCAGATTGGTCAGGGCGATGGGACTCAAGTTCCTGATCTCGATCTGGCCGGTTTGTGATCCACCAGGCAGCAGGGCGGCGTTGATACTGCCCATGGCCTTCATCCCCAGGATATCGAAGGCATCCTGGGGGGTGTCGTCGGCAACCCCGGGGAAGACGGCAGTGATCGTGTAATGGCCGGCCTCGCCGGGCAGCGGGGTGAATTTAGCGGTGAATTCTCCGTCGCGGTTGGTGAGTGCGTCAATCTGGCGGATTGTATCCCCTTTCTTTACCCGGACGGTTACCAGGGAGTACTTCTGGGGTTCGCCGGTGGCGAGGTTGGTCGCCGAACCGGACATCAGGATCACGGTCCCTTCCGGGGCCTGTTCCGTATTGGTGGACACGGTGGCGCCGTAGGACGGGGTTACCATCATCGAGGCGGCGCGGATGTTGTTGTTTTCGTTTAGTTCAGTGACGTTTCTGCCGCTGTCGGTGACCACGAAGGCCCACAGTTGACCAACCCTGGTGCCGAGATTGACCGAGATGGTTTTGCTGTAAGAGCCGTTAGTGTCGAGGGGTGAGCTGCCGGCGTAAGAGCCAAGGAGCTGGTCATCGGTAGACAGCACACTGTCGCTGGAGAGGTATACGTTGTCCACCCAGGTGCTGTTCGCTGCGCCGAGTCCTTGATTGATGGTGGTCCAGGAGAGTTCAATGGCGGAACTCGTCGCAGCGCTGGACGGCAGGGTGATACTCTGAACCTGAAGATCAGGCAGTTCCCGATCTGTAACCTGAAGCACTAGGCTCGCGCTGTTGAATCCGGAGGCGGCTGCGGTCAAGGTGGCGTTCTGGGTGCCATCTTGAATGCCGTCCTGTATCGCATTGACGGCAAAAGTCACCGATTGCTGCCCTGCGGGAATTTCGACGCTTGCCTGTACTGTCGCTTCGGTGGTGTCGGTTGAGGTCAGGTACACCGTCAGCGCTTCGGTGGTGACGGTGTTTCTGGTCACGGTGGCGGTGGCGGCATTGGCCCCGGCCGCTTCGGCCAGCACATTTTTGTCAATGGTGAGCGTTAGTGTCGGGCCGTCATTATCGGTGATCAGCAGCGATTTCTCGATATAGGTTCCGGAAAGGGGGGCGGAGGAGAACTGATCTACCACTGCTGCGCCGATTCGGACCAGATGATCACCGTCGGCCAGGTTGTTCTCGAGAATCGCAATATCGAATTCAGCCGTTGCCTGGCCTGCGACGAAGGTGATGTAGTTCGGCATCCTCACTCGGCCCAATTCTCCGCTCAATACCACCCGGACCTCGCTGTCGGTGACAAAGGAGCGGGTCAGGGTGCCATGGACGGCGGCTGGCCCGCCACCCTCGGAGACAACCGAGGTGGAGAGATCCATGGTCATGGTGGGGATGTCGTTATCGAGGATGGTCAGCCGTAGACCGCCAGCGGTGAAACCATTGGCCGATGCCGTAAGATCAACCGTGCGATTGCCTTCGACTACCGTGTCGTTGACCGGAGTCACCTGGAAGGTCACGCTGTTTTCTCCCGCAGCAATCACGACGCTTGCCGGTGAGGTCAGTTTGTAGGTCCTGTTGTTGGTGAGGTCGACGGTCAGGGCCTCGGTGGTTGGGGTGTTGCGGGTCAGGGTAACGTTTATTGGGCCATACCCTTCATCCACGGAGGTAACCGGAGCCGTGAGCTTGAGTACCGGGGTGTCATTATCGTTGATTCGCAGGGAGGCGGCGCCATCGGCAAAACCTGTGGCTGTGGCGGTGACCGAACCATTGCGGTTGCCATCGACGAGAGTGTTGTCGGTGACTCCAACCGTGAAACTGACACTGGATTGACCTACCGGAATCACCACTGAAGATGGCAACACCAGATCGGAGTGCGAGCTTGACAAATTGACAGTGAGGGCGCTGCTGGTGGAGCCGCTGCGGACGATGGTGCCGGTTGCGGCATTGGCCCCGGCCTGCTCGGCCACTTGCGAGGTGTTCAGAGTCAGGTTCAGGGCTGCGCCCATGTCAAAGGCCGCATCGTCGATAGCGACGTTATTGGCCTCATTGGTCTCGAACAGAGCGTTGCCAGTATCGGTACGGACTACCAGCCGGTATGAGCCGGTGGCAAAGGATGACAGGGTGACAGACTCGGTGCGGGTGACGTTGCCGCCCGATGCTGCCAGGTTGTTGCCGGTGTACCAGAAGGTGGCCAGTAGTTGGTCGCCGCCAATGGCATCATCGGTGGATAGCCAGACCTGTTCTGACCAACTGCCGGTGGCGGTCAGATTGCCAAGGTTGGACACCGTCCAGGATATCTGACTGGGGCGACCTGCCAGGGCGCTGACTGGAGCCTGGATGTCGGTCACCGCCAGGTCCGGGTACGGGGCCATTTGCGAAGTGACGTTGGCGCTGGCGCTGTTGTTGGTTTCTCCTGTGCCGCCGGAGTTGAACTCGAAGATGTAGTTGCCGACATCGGCGTTTACGGTGATCAGCAGGTTGCCCGCTCCGCGCGTACCCTGGGGTAGGTTGAAGTTGTAGGAGCGGGTGCGGAAATCACCACTGTTGATCACTCCGCCACTGTTCTGGTCGTAATGGACCCAAGTGTTGACCAGGGTCTCGTTGGTGTCTTGATTGACCACGGTCACCAAGTCGTAGAATGAGCCGGAGGTGGACGCGTTGCCGCTGTTGAACACCTCCCAGTTGACGGTTACGCTGTCGCCGCTCTTGAAATTTGAGGGGGTGACTCCGAGGTTCTGGACCTGAAGATCAGCGTAAGCACCGATAGTCGAGGCCACGGTGGTGGTGGCTGTGTTGTTGCTTTCGGCGGTACCGGAGGTGTTGTGTTCAAATACCTGATTGTACCAGTCGGTGCTGACAGTTACTTCCAGGTCACCCACACCGCGGGTGCCGTTGGGCAGGGTGAAGCTCACCGAGCGGGCCAGGTTGCCGCCCGCAGCGATACTGCCTTGGGATGCGGCATTGTGGTGGAGCGTGTTCGAGTAGAGCCATTCTCCAGTCGTGGTGTTGCGGACCCGGACATAGTCGTAGAAGGAGCTGGCAGTCGGGGCGTTGCCGGTGTTGGCAACGTTCCAGGAGATGGTAACCGCATCGCCGGAATGGAGATTCGGGGTGATGGTGAGACCCTCTACGCTCAGATCAGGATACGGGGCAAGGGTTGAACTGGCGGAGGTGGAGGCGCTGTTGTTGCTTTCAGCTGTACCGCTGCCGTTGTACTCATACTGATAATTGTATGTATCGGCGGTAACGGTTATGGTCAGGTCGCCGACACCACTAGGACCATTGGGTAGTACGAAGTTGTAAGAGCGGGCCAGGCTTGCACCGGCGGCCACGCTGCCTTCACTGGTGGCGTTATGGTAGACATGGGTGTTGAGTAGGGTCTGGCCGGTAGTGGTGTTGACTACCACAATGCGGTCGTACCAGTTGCTGCCGGCGGCCAAGGTGCCGGTGTTGACGTCGTTCCAGCTGATGGTCATGGTCTGACCGGTTGCCAGGCTGCTGGGAGTGGCGGACAGGCTCTGTACCTGGAGATCGGCATAGGGAGCGATGGTCGAACTAGCGGCAGTGGAGGCGCTGTTATTGGTTTCCGCCGTACCCGCGCTGTTGTATTCGTACTGGCCGTTGTAAGTGTCAGCGGTGACGGTAATCGTCAAGTCGCCTGCCCCGGCGTCACCATTAGGGAGCGCAAAATCATAAGAGCGGGCCAGGCTTGCGCCTACGGCCACGCTGCCTTCACTGGTTGCATTATGGTAGACGGTGGTGTTGAGCAGGGTCTGGCCGGTGGTGTTATTGACCACCACAATGCGGTCGTACCAGCTGCTGCCGGCGGCAAGATCGCCGGTGTTGACGTCGTTCCAACTGATGGTCATGGTCTGGCCGGTCACCAAGCTGCTCGGGGTGACGGTCAGGTTCTGCACCAGCAGGTCGGCATAGGGAGCGATGGTCGAGGTGGCAGAGGTGGAGGCGCTGTTGTTGGTTTCTGCCGTACCCGCGCTGTTGTACTCATATTGATAATTGTATGTATCTGCGGTGACGGTTATCGTCAAGTCGCCGATGCCGGTGTCACCATTGGGGAGCGCAAAATCATAAGATCGGGCCAGGCTTGCGCCTGCGGCCACATTGCCTTCGCTGGTCGCGTTATGGTAGACGGTGGTGTTGAGCAAAGTCTGACCGGTAGTGGTGTTGACTATCACAATGCGGTCGTGCCAGTTACTGCCGGCGGCAAGATTGCCGGTGTTAGTGTCATCCCAGGAGATGGTCATGGTTTGACCGGTATGCAGGGCGCTGGGGGTGACGGCCAGGTTTCTAACCTCTAAGTCGGCATAGGGCGCGATGGTTGAGGTGACGGTGCTGGTCGCGCTGTTGTTGGTGTTGCCGGTGCCGCTAGTATTGTATTCATACTGGCCGTTGTAATAATCCGTAGTCACCGTGACCTGGATGTCGCCGACTCCCGCATCGCCATTGGGCATGGCAAAATCATAGGAACGAGCGAACGTACCGCCGACAGCGAGGCTCCCTTCTGTACCTGCATTGTGATAGACAGTGGTTGACAGCAGGGTCTGTCCGGTTCTGGTGTTTACCACCTGTACCAGATCATGCCAGGAGGAACCGGCTGCCAGGTTGCCATTGTTCAGATCGTTCCAGGTGATCTGCAGGGTGCCGCCGGATTGCAGGCCGCTGGCCGGGGTTACGCTGAGGCTGTCCACCACCAGATCGGCATAGGCCGCGATAACGGAGGTAGTGGAAGCGGTGCCGGTATTGTTGGTTTCCGCCGTGCCGCCCGCGTTGTACTCGAAAACGTTGTTGCCCCAGTCATTGGTGATGGTGATGGCCCAGGTGGAAACGCCTGCGTTGCCGTCCGGCAGGGTGAAGCTGTAGCTTCGGGCCTGGCTGCCGCCAGCCTCCACCGCTCCGGACACAACAGAGGTGTAGACCAACCATTGGTCGGTGGCGGTGTTCTTGACCCCGATAAAGTTGCTGTAGCCGCCGCTTGCCAGGTTGCCGGTGTTGACGTCGGTCCAGTCCAGGGTCACCTGATGGCCCGATTCCGGGGTGGCCGGAGTGACCGTCATGTTTTGTACCTGAAGATCGGCATACATAGCCAGCGTCGAGGTCAAAGTGGTTGATGTCTCATTGTTGCTTTCGGCTGCCGGGGTTTGACCGGCCATGTACTCGTAGATGTTGTTGTTGATGTCGGTGGTGATAATCACCTGGAGATTGCCAACTCCGGTCGGTCCGTCGGGCAGACGGAAGTCATAGGAGCGGGCGGCTGTTCCCCCGGCGGCGATGGTGGAGCTATTGTAGATCTGCCAGGTATCGAGCAGGGTCGATCCGGTGGAGGTGTTGATCACCCGTACTCGGTCGTAGAAGTTGGCCTCGGTGGTGTTGGTGCCATGGTTGGCGTCATTCCAGGCAATGGTAATGACATGGCCTGACTCAGGAGCGGTTGGGGTGACGATGAGGTTCTCCACCCGTAGGTCGGCGTAGGAGGCGAGCGTTGAGGTTTGGGTGACGCTTGCGCTGTTGTTGTTGTCGCCGGAAACCCCGGCGGTGGTACGTTCGAACAGTTGGCTGTAGATGTCGGTGGTGACGGTGAACCGCAACTCGCCCACGGCGCTGGGGCCGTCGGGAAGGGTGATGCTGTGGGATCTGGCGATGGAGGCGCCGACGGCGATATTGTTAGCCGAACTTCTGCCGTCATACCAGAAGTCCCAGTTCCCCAGGTTTGTGCTGGTGGTGACGTTGTAGACATTGACCCGGTCATAGAAATAGCCGTTCATCACCCCGTTGCCGATATTGGCGGTGTTCCAGGTGATGGCGACCGAGGCGCCGGACTCCAACTGCGGCGTTGCGGCGACGGCGAGATTCTGTACCACCAGGTCGGGATGGGTCCCGTAGCTGATCACGATGGGAGTGGCAGCGCTGACGTTATTGTTGTTGTCAGCCTCGCCTTGGGAATTACCCTGGTCGGAATGGACGAAGAGGTAGTAGGTGCCTTCCGTCAAAGTGTGATTGAGCGGTAGGGTAAAGGAGACGCTGTTGTTGTAATCGGTGTGACCGGCCAGCGGCTGGACACCGGGGTGACGGTAGGCGATGTAGTTGTCGCTGCTGTCAAGCACGTTGTTGTTGGAGAGGATGACATAGTCATACCAGTTGGCCGTGGCCGGGGCGGAGAGATTATTGTGTCCCACCCAGCTCACCGTGATCTGCTGCCCCCAGAGGGCCGAAGCAGGTGCGGTGACCACTGGTGCGATCAGGTCGACTGAGTCGACATGGACCGTGGCGGTGTAGCCGTCTCCGCTCTCGCCGTTCACTCCATTGGCGTTCTGATTCATCAGGTTGCCGACCAGGTCGGTGAGGGTCGGACTGACGGTGAGGGAGTAGTCGCCCTCGGCGTACTGGCTGTTGAAGGTCACTCGCAGGGTGTTGCCGCCCACCACGCTGGCGCCGGTGATCTGCCCCAGGAGATTGGAGCCTCCCGGCCCGGTGAAGGCGGTGATATCCGCGGAGCTCACCGAGGCGGCGGCAATGCCCTCACTGAATACCATGTCGATGGTATTGAACGGGGCATTGGTTGTGGTTGCGGGAGATTGGGAGACCACCATTGGCCCGGTGTGGTCGACATGGAAGCTGCCGCTGTGTTCAAGATTGTCCACACCCTGCAAATCCTGCAGCGCTCCTGCTGCTAACGTGTAATTAAAGGTGCCCTCGGTGTTGGTAATGTCGAGGGTGAAACGCACGGTGCGGCCGTCAATGAACTCGACGGCGGTGGCGGTGGCCCCGTTGTCAAGCGTCAGGTCAGAGGCTTGCACCGAGCCGACGCCGATCGCTTCGGAGAAGGTCAGGGTGATGGACGTGGGCGGGGTGATGAAATTTGCTCCTTCCGCAGGGATGGTTGCCACTACCTCGGGGGCCGGGTTGGTGGCGGAGTCGAGATTGGCGCCGTTGACCTGCAGGATGTAGTTGCCACGGCCTGCGCTGGCGTTGTCTCCCGCGGTGATGATCCGCACCTCGAAGGTGCCGGTGCTTGCCGGCATATAGACCAGCTGGGCGTTGCGGCCATCAGCGGCGCTGTTGTCATCACTGGCTACCAGGCCGCCATTGGGGTCATAGAGTTCCAGTCGCACGTCCATGGTGTTGTGCGGTTCGCCAGCACCATCACCTGGGGTTGTGGTGGCGATAGTTAATTCTTGGCCAGCGGTGGCTTGGAAAGTATAGCTATCCGTTCTATCGCCGGCAGCCCAGGCCACGGCTTGTTCCAGCAGCCGGTCAGCCGGTCCGCTGGTTTGATTGCTCAATCCGCTGACCATGTAAAGCGGGCCAAGGTAGACGCTTCGCCCAGCGCCTGGGTTTCCTACTACTACTGCAGCGCGGGTTCCGGCATAACCAAGCACTGTGGCCCCGGCATCAACGCCGGTGGAGTATTCGGAGTAGGTGCCGGGGTAGAAATCAGCTACCTCCGTGGTTACTGGATGATTGGTGATAGTGATATCGATCAGTGGGTTGTATTGATATATGTGGCCGACAGTAGTGTCTACTGGCAGGATGGCATTGATGTCCGCCACCGGGGTCCCACCATAGGAACCAGCGGTATAGATAACCCAGCCGGTGCCGACCACGCCGCCACCGCTCTCCACCCACTGGCGCAGGGCCGGGGCAATAGCAGCAATCTGGCTGTGCGCCGTGTTGGAGTCTCCGAGGATCACTACATCATAATTTGAGAGTTCGGCAACGGTGTCGATCTGGCTGTAGCTCACCGAAGTAGCGGTAAAATCGAAGTAGGTGTCGTCGTTGAGTTGGTTGATTACAGTGCCGGCGTTGCCGCTGTTCAGCACTGCCACCCGGATGACATGGGCGGTGCCGCTGCCCTGGTTGCCGAGTGCGCCCAGCACTTGGCCGGTGGTGGAGATATCTTGGGCTCGGGCTGAGGTTTCCACACCGAAATCAGCAGAGCGGGTGACCACCAGGCTGTAGGGGAGTGTGGTTGCGGAAGAGACGCGGAGATAGTAGGTGCCGGTCGCCGGGGCTAGGAAGGCGGAGATGGATTGATCGACGTTACTTGGGTCGCTGATGCCGTAGGACAGGACCGAACCGTCGCTAGCGCGGAGTTCCAGGGTCAGGCCGCTGGCCGTGGGCGAATCGGTGCGGGTAACGGCGATGCTTGCCGATTGTCCGGCGTCAAGGTAAAAGCTGAACCAGTCGTCATCGCCGGCAATGGCGCCAAGGGCGGCCAGCCGGTCGGCTGAATCTACCAGGGCAACACTTGAGCCGTCCAGGCTTTCGGCGTTGGCAAGGGTGTTGTTGTCAATGCCACCCCAGTTTTCGGTCTCAAGCTGCGAGTTAAGAATCAGTTGGGTGTCGTAGGCGCCGACACCGGCGATACTGGTCACCCGGACTGTGTAGGCGCCGTCGCTGGTCACCGGCACGTTTTGCAGCAGCGCGGTAGCGCCAGCGGCTGATGCGGCGGCAGTGCCAAGGACTGTGGAGCCGTCCGGGGCGATCAGTTCGACCTGGGTTTGGAGTACGGCGCCATTGGGGGTGACCCGTACCGTGGCCTTCTGGCCGGCGGCAAGCGCCACTGTGAAGTCATCGCTGTCAGCGGTTCCGAACAGGCTCCCGCTGGAGGGTGGGTCATAGATCAGTGAACCGGAAGGGGCGACCGATTGCATCGCCGCCATTGGGATAGCGTTTGCCGCATCGACGCGGAAAGTGACTACGAAATTGCCGCCGCTGATGCCGTCGCCGTTGCCGTCCAGAAGGTTGTTCTGGGTGTCGCGGAAGCCATTGGCCGAGGGAACAAGCGCCAGACTGTAGTTGCCTTCAGCCAGGCCGTGGAAATTCGCGGTAAGGGTGCTGGTTGACGGATCGTAGCTCAGCAGGTCGATGTCGGAGCCGTACTGGTTGTAGAGTACGCTCTCCGGGATCAGCGCCTTGCCGCTTCCGGGAGGCGTCCAGGACAGACCGATATAGGCCCCGCTACCGTTTTCAAAGAACTCCAGGCGGAGGTCGTGATATCCTTCGGTAAGATGCAGCACGGTGGAATACTCCCTGGCGCCGTGCACACCGTCGTTATCGATTACCAGGTTGCCGTCGATGTAGAGACGACTGCCGTCGTCGCTGTTGATGAAGAAGGTGTAGTCTCCCTCCACGTCGGCACGGATGGAGCCGGTCCAGCGGGCAGCGAAGTAGTCATAGAGACCCAGCCCGCTCATGCCGTCGCCATCACTGAAACTTACCTGGCTGTCGGTGCGGGTATGGGTAGGTGTCGCCGTGAAATCTATTTCGCTCAGGTTGTTGATGGTGTGCCCGATATTCCAGTACTCGCCCTTCAGTCCACTGGTGGCAAAGGGAACGAGTTCGTTGGTGTCGGTGTTGGTCAGCAGGATATCGTCGAAGCCCAGACCAAGGGTGGCCAGTTCTTCGCTGAAGGTAGCGGTATAGGTGAGATCGCCGGGCGGCACGATGTCGCCATTAGTCAGGCTGCTGCTGATTACCGTGGGCGGGATGTGGTCGACACTGGCGGTGCTGCCTGAAACGGTGAGCAGGTAGGCGCCTTTGGTGCCGTTTTCGGCTCGAACTTCGATTCGGTAAATGCCGCCCTGGGCGGCGGTGTATTCGATGCGGGCATTGCGGCCGTCAGGTGAGGATTCGGTGTAGTCGCTTGACGGAATAACGCTGTCGTCCGGGGCGTAGAGCGTCAGCGCCGCATTCAGAGTGTTCTGGGGCTCACCGTCTCCATCGCCAGGAGTCGTGGTCTCAATGACCAGGTTGTCTCCCAGGTTGACGATAAAGGTGAAGGCGTCCAGGTCGCCCACGTTGAAGTTGACGACCCGTGATCGCTCTTGAGCGCTCATGCCACGGAGGGCATCGAGTTCCATGTTGGCGAGCTGTTCCGCCCGAGTGACAGCGGTGGGCTGGTTGCCGGCCTGGGATGCGAAGTGCATGATGATCTTGGTCTCTCCCGGAGCCAAAGAGAGGGTGTAGTTGTAATTGATGTTATCCCCGGATCTTGTAAAGGTGGCAGGCCGAATCTGGGCGTTATCACCGGCCACGACATGGGTCACCACCGGGTCGCTTCCGCTGGTGCCGGGATTGGAATCGTCGGTGACCAGCCAGTTGTCGTTAACGGTGACGGTTGAGTCACCGCTGGAGGTCATGATGTACCTCTCTGACCCGTCCGAACCTAGATTGGTGTAGATGGGCAGGGTGTAGTTGACACTGGAGCTGCCTGGGTTGTGGATGATCTCCAGGAAGCGGGCGAAGCTCTGATCCGATGGGACGAAAATCTTGCGGGTTATGCTGAGGCCGTCGATCGTCGCCGGACCGATAATGATCTCTCTGCCGCTCTCTTCAGTCAGGGCGGTGGAGAAGTTGGGGAATCCGGAGAGGTACATGCCTCCGTCGTAGGCATCCGAGGTGCCATTGTTAATATTACCATCGCTCCGGATGTCCCAAAGGTAGCCGCTGGCATCATAGAGGTTGACGCCCAAGCCGGTTGAGCCGCTGGGGCCGGAGCCGAGATCGCCTGTTCCTGCGCCTCCGCCGACGAAGCCGAGAACGGTGTCGGTGATGGAGATGTCCTGAATGGCTGGGAGTTCTAGGTCAAAATCAGCGCCACGGGTGATCACCAGGCTGTAGCCTGTCGGATCACCGCTGACCTTGAGGTAGAAGGTGGCATCCGCGATCGGGGTGAAGTTGGAGATATAGCGGTCCAGGGTGGTGGAGTCGGTGCTGCCGGTGGCAAGCAGGTCGCCGGTAGCGTTGTATAGCTCCAGTTCCACGGACCCGGGCAGGGTTCGGTCATTGCGTGACAGGGTGATGGTTGAACTCTGCCCTCCTGGCAGGCTGACGCTGTACCAGTCTGCGAGATCCTGGGGGGCGGTATCAAGAACACCGGGCTTGAACGACAGGGTGTGGATGGCGATACCGGTGTTATGGGAGGCAATCACACTTTGGCTGGCCATGTCAACGACAACCAGGGAAGCCGAACTTGAGGTGTCGCTGATGCCGAAGTAATAGCCGCTGTCTGGATCGAAGTCGCCGTGGTGGGCGGTTTGTCCAATATTGAACAGATAGTTTGAGGAGCCATCCTGGGAGTCGATGAGATAGACATCGCCGCCGCCATTGACTAGGTAGAGATTGTTGTTGGCGTCGGCGGCCAGTCCATGAGTGTTGGGCCAGATGTCGGTGGAGTTGAGCAGTGTGCCGTTGCCGGTATCCGGGTCGAGTTCAAAGAGCGCGCTATTGTCCTGTGACCAGGCAAAGAGCCGGCCGGAGGAGTCGCAGGTCAAGTTTACCAGGGTGTCGACCCCGGGATTGCCGATAATCGATCCGGCGCCGGTTGCCATGTCGATAGCTATCAGGGAATTTGCGGCGCTGGGGTCGTTGCTGGAGACCGTGCCGTAGAGAATCCCCCGAGTTGGGTTGTACTCGAGGCCATTGACGGCATAGCCGATAGCGCCGATAGTCCGGATTATCGAGCCGGTGGCGGGGTTGAGTTCCACCAGGGTGCTTGGGTCGCTGGAGTTTGAAGCCCGGATGGTGGCGAACAGGACCGGAGGATCACTATATGGCGAGTTGATCTGGCCGATGGCCGCTCCGCGGCTGGCGCCGTGACCCAGGTCGATGAAGCTTAAGTCGATATCTTGGGCTGTTGCCAAGATGGCGCTCCAGTCGTTCTGGTCGGAAACCTCCACTTCCTTGGCCGCGTTGAGTAGGGCCTGGAGACGGTAGCGACCATCGCCGCTCGCCGACCTGACGACGATGCTGTAGGCGCCAGTTTCGGTGATGGCGATTGTTTGCAATACCGCGTCGGCGCCGTTTGCCGACGCGGTGATCACCCCAAGGGAGCTGGCGTTTGGATCGAACAGCTCTATTTCACCGGTCAAGGATGGGTTGTCGCTGGCTAAGATCACGGTAAGGACTTGGCCTGCTTCAATCTCCAGGGTATAGGTGTCCTCATCGCCTTGTTCGTGGAACTGGCCGTTAACCAAAGAATTGTAGATCAGGGAGCCGTCTGGCAGGATGGCTGTAAGCGGTACAGGGTAGGCCTGGGTGTCGGCATCGACGTAAAAGGCAGACGAGAAATTGCCGCCTGGGCCGCCCCAACCGTCGCCATCCAGCAGGAGTCCTGCGCGGTCCCGGAACGCTGTGGGATTGCTCAATAGACTCCAGATGTAAGCTCCCTCCGGCAGGCTTGGAAAGCTGATCTGGGCGCTGTTGGTATTGGCGTCGTAGATTAGATTGGTGGCGTTGTAGCTGTTGCCGAGGTCATCGGTCAGGGTCACATCCTCCACACCTAGGCCAACGGGGTCCATGGGCTCGGAAAAGGTCACGCTGATGGTGAGCGGGTCGGTCGTCTGTACTGACCAATCTCCCACCGAAATGGAATTAACCACCGGTGGGGTCTGGTCGGTGGTGAAGAAGGCGTTGTACTCTTCAAGTCCAGCGCCGGAAACGCTTTGCAGGGCGCCGGCGGCGATAGATACCGTGTACACTTGGTCTGGACCGATGTCGGCGCTTGAGATGTCGAACTCCAGGGTATTGCCGTCGATCACCGTTACAGCGGTGGCGGCTACGCCATTGACGGTCAGATCATCGGCGCTGAGAGAGGTCAGCAGCACCTGTTCGGACAGAGTGATACGGTAGGTGCCGGGGTAGTTCTGGATGCCGGCATTGTTTTCCGGCACGGCGGCGGTCACTGTAAAAGGCGCTTGTTGCCCGGATGCCCCTTCCACGGTGAGGGTGTAGTCTCCGCTGCCGGTGGTGGCGCTGACTTGCACCGTGTAGGTTCCAGTTTCGGTGACCATAAACTGGAGCCAGGCATTGCGACTGTCCGCGTCGCTGTTGTCGTCGTCGGCAATAGCTGTGCCATTCGGATCAAGGAGAGTGATGGCCGGATCAAGGGTGTTGTTTGGCTCACCGGCCCCAACGCCCGGGGTGGTGGTATAGATGGTCAGGGTGTCGCCTGCCGTGGCATGAACGGCATAGCTGTCAAGGTCTTCGCTGATATGGGCCAGAACTTGCCCGGTTTTGCCGATGTCCTGAGCCTGACCGGAAGTATCATTATTTTCCTGTTCAAAGGCGCTGTTTCTGGTGACTACCAGGGTGTAATCGGCCGGGGAACCGCTACGGACCCGAACGGAATAACTGCCGGTAATGAAGGCCTTGGCATCGCGGATGGCAAGTGTCGTGTTGGTCGCGTCAGCGGTACCTGTGGCCAGGAGTTCGCCATTGGGGTTGTATAGGTCGAGCCCCAGTCCTTTAGGAGCGCTGTGTGTGCTCGTGGTCAGGGCGATGGTAGCCAGCTCCTGTTCCCCCAGGGAGAACTGGAACCAGTCTTCAGTATCCATGGCGCTGGTATCGAGGACGCCAGGTGTAAAGGTCAGGGTGTGCAAAAGGACGCCGGTGTCATGAGTGGCGACAACCATTTCTCCGGCCATGTCGACCACCACCAGCGAAGTGTTGTTTGACCACGGTTCACTGATGCCAACGTAATAGCCGGTAAGCGGGTCGAAATCGCCGTGGTGGGCGGCATTGCCGTTGCCAACCCCGGTGTTGCCGATATCGAACAGATAGGTCGAGCCGCCAGTCTGGGGATTGAGCAGGTAGACATAGCCGTTGCCATTGATCAGGTACACGGTGTCATTGGCGTCGGAGGCCAAGCCATGAGTGTTCGGCCAGATGTTGGTGGAAGTGAGCAGTGTTCCGGTTCCTGTGTCGGGGTCAAGCTCCAGCAGTGCGCTGTTGTTCTGTGACCAGGCGTATAGACGTCCCATGGAGTCGCAGGTTAGGTTCGTCAGGGTGCCGTAGCCTGGGTTGCTTATGACCGCTCCGGCGCCGGTGTTTATGTTAATTTCGATCAACGAATTTGGGGCATTCGAGTCTTGATTGGAGACGGTAGCGAAAAGCCGGTTGCGGGTGGCGTCGAATTCCAAGCCATTTATCGCATAACCGATGTCGCCGATGGTATTGATGATGGCGCCTGTCGTGGGGTCAATTTCCACCAGGGTGCTCAGGGTTCCACCATTGCCGGTGGTGCCGAGCAGTCTGGGTTGCTCGCTGTACACCGGTTTGGCAATGGCGCCGGTGGCGGCACCCCGGCTTGCACCGTTGCCCAGGTCAATGAAGCTTGCGTCAATACTCTGGGCGGAGCCGATGCCGTTATTTGCGCCCAGGCCGATGTCTTCCATCTCGCCTGCCGCATTGAGAATCACCCCGACCTCATATCGGCCCGTGCCATCGATGCTGGTCACGCGGATGGTGTAGGCTCCTTGAGATGGTGCGGCAACAGTGTTGAGCACGGCTACTTCACCGGCGCTGCCGGCGGTGTGGGTGCCAAGACTGCTGGCGTCGGCGCCAATAATCTCGATTTGGCCCTGGAAGGTGGTGTCGATGGGGAAAAGAGCTACACTTAATGTCTGATTGCCGTCAAGCTCTACGGTGAACTCATCGATGTCCCCTGTTTCGTGGAAGGCGCCTGCTGCCATGGGGTCGTAGATCATTGAACCCAGGGGCATCTTGGGTGTGAGTGCCGGGTAGGCCTGACTTGCGGAATCGATAGCAAAAGAGAGGGTGTAATCGCTGCCAGGCATGGGGTTGCCCACTAGGTCGGTAAAGCTTTGCTGGGTGGCGAACAGGGTCAGGGTGTATTGGCCTTCGTCAAGGTCTGGGAAGTAGACGGTTACAGTGGAGGTGGAGTTGTCGTAGATCAGGTTGACGGCGGCAATATCGATGTTGTTAAATTCTGAGTGAAGAGCGACGTCGTCGAGTGAGAGCTGCTCAGGATCAAGCTCCTGGTCGAAAGTGATGCTGATGCTGTTGGCGCCGACAGCAAGGACTTCTCCGACATCGGGGGTGCTGGAAATGATACTTGGTCCCGTGGTGTCCAGGGTGAATGTTAGGGAAAGCGAGGTGTTGTCTTGTCCTGAGAGTCCTCTTACCACAGCAGCGTCGAGTTGGACGGTGTAGTCGCCATCGTTTCCGGCCAGGGAAGCGATGGCGAAACGGGCTTGGTTGGTGCTGACCAGGGTCACGTTGTCAGCGGCCGTTCCATTGACAGTAAGGTCGCTGGCAAGCAGGCTGGTGGCATCGACGGCGCTTGAGAAGGTGAGGGTGATGGCATCAGGGAAGGTGGGCAGAGTGGCGCCGTTATTCACAGAGGCGGTGACGGTCAGGTCGGCAAGTGTCGGGGCGCTGGCGCCGCTTACTTGCAGGGTGTAGTCACCGGTGCCGGAGTATGCTGTTACTTTGATTCGGTAGGTGCCATTGGTTGTCTGTTCCGAGGGAAGGGAGATCAGAACGTTTCTTCCGTCTGCCGCATTGTTGTGCTGAGAGCTAACCAGGGAGCCGGAGGGGGCGAAGAGTTCGACGAGGGGCACAAGATCGTTGATCGGCTCGCCTGCGGTGCCGCCAGGGGTGGTGGTTTCGATGGTTAAGGCGCTGCCGGCGGTTACCTCGATGGTGTAGTGATCGACGGTGTCCTTGCCGCTGGCAGCCCAGGCCACGGCCTGTTCAAGGAGGCGGTCGGCGTTGGTCGAAGACCAGTTGTACTGGCCATAAACAGGGCCGAGGTACGCACTTCGGCCTAAACCAGCTTCTGCGGCCACGACTACCGGCATGCCGTTGGTTGTGGCGAGGACTGATGCGCCTGCATCCGCACCCGAATTGCTGGATGAAATATATTGGCCTGAGTTGGAGAATGTGACGACGTTCTGGGTGATGGGGTGGGTGGCGTCAACAATTGTTACGGTGGGGGTGCTGGTATAAAAGTAGGTCCCGGTAAGTTGGATGGGGATGATTGCATCGATATCGGTAACCGGTGCGCCTGATGAACTACCGGCGTAGTAACTCAACCAGCCGGTACCCACGACTCCGCCACCGGCTTCAACCCAGGAACGGAGTGCGGGGGCGATGTTTTCATACGGGTAATTGCCATCACTGTCGCCGATGATGACCACGTCATAGGCGTTCAGTTCAGCCACGGTGTCAAGTCCGGCGCCGGAGACTGAGGTGGCGGTGAAATCGAAATAGGTATCGTCGTTGAGCTGACTAATGATGCTGGCGATGCTCCCGCCGTTATTATATACCGCGACTTTGATAGTCGCTCCGCTAAATCCTGCTTCCGTCGTAGAGCCGATGTTTCCCAGTACTGTGTGAGTTGCTGAAATGGGCTGGGCGTTGGAGATTTGACCGTTGGGGTCCAAATCAAAATCGGCATTACGGGTGACAAGGAGTGTGTATTCTACGCCGGTTTGACCGCTGATTCGGGCATAGTAGGTCCCGTCAGTCGGGGCGACAAAATTTCGGATTGATTGGGTGGCGTTGCTGGCAGTGCCATCGGCGATGGAGATCAACTCATCGGCAGAGTTGCGAAGCTCCAGAGTGACCGAATCCTGTGCCGCTTCCGGAGCCGATGGGCTCAGGGCGAGGGTGGCCTGTTGGCCGGCGCTCAAGGTAAAAGAGTAGTAGTCAGGGGTTGTGTTGTCCGCCTTGCCAACCACAGCCAGGCGATCAGCGCCATTGGGCAGGGCAAGGGATGAGGCGCTGAGGGTGAGGGCTGAGGTAATGTCGTCGTTGGTTGGACCACCGTAACTCTCGGTTTCGACCACTGCGTTGAGCCAATACACGGCTTGGTAGTCACCGGTGCCGCTGATGCTGGTTGCCTCGATTGAAAAGCTGCCGACGTTGGTTGCCCCTGAGGGTAGGTTATGCAGGAAGATTGCCTCTCCCGGGGCAGCTGCTTCCACAAAGTGGGCGCCGCCATCGGGGTCTGTCACCTCCAACCGGGCCTGGATGTCGGGATTGGTCGGCAGAATGGCGATAGTCATGCTCTGGCCCGGATCGGTGCTGACCGTGAAGGTGTCTGTTTCATCTACGGCAGAGAAACTAGATGGTACCGGGGCTGTGTGGACCAGGGAGCCGAAGGGAGGCAGGTAGGGATCGGCCAGGGCCATGTCGATGACCGGAGCCTGTTCAGCCGGTAGGGACTGGTAGATGATCTGCTCGTTCTGGTCGGCTGCGGCGAGTAGTTCGGTGGCAAGCGGGTTGAGGTCGGCGGAGAGCAGGACTCGTGGCTCCATCGCCTCGAAGCGGACCCTGTCGGTGGTTGACGAGCGTTTGCCGCTGTTATGGCGGGCCCGGTGCAGACGTCTTTTTAATCCTCGCAGTTTTGAGAGTACCGATGTTTCGGTGTTCCTGGAGCCCTGTTCGTCGATACCTGTAATCTGTGCCATAGTATTTCCTCCATTTAGGGCAGCCATGAAGCTTGGCCATAGCATGCCATTTTTCCCGCAGTGCGAGAATCTCTTTAACGGATTTAAGGTTGTGGGTTAACGGTTGACGGTTGACGGTGAAGTATGACCAGCCATGATTTTTTTAACCGTAAACCGATAACTGATTACCGTTAACCTGTGTAGTTGCTTGATATCAAACAACAACGGGCTTCCAGAGTATTAATCCGGAAGCCCGTTGTTGTTTAGGCATATTATCATCATTCCCCTCAACCATAATGGATGGGAGTTTGCGGACATTGCCGTGTTTGTGGCGATGACAGTAGGTGCTTTTCATGTGGCGCTCTATGTCATGGTCTGTTCGGAGTCCTCACTCCTAGCAGGCCATGGCCTGTTAGGACTTTAGTTCGCCGTGTTTGGCCTCATAGTCGGTGAGCAATTTCTGCAACAAGTCGGTTAAACGCTTAGCAGCAAAGGGACTTAGGATAATGCGGTGATCCAGCTGAATTTCAAAATCCTGAGAGTTGCGGTCCCAATTTTGATTAATGCCGAAGTTGAGCACTACCTCCTCTCTGGTGCAGGTGGCGTTGCAGACATTGGCGTAGGAACTTTTCAGGTTCGAGGTGTCCCAGCGTACTTGGGGCGACTGGGGGGCTTGTGGGGCCTGTGGGTCTGCTTTTGGGGCGGCACTTACCTTTCCTGTCATTTTTATCTCCTCCTCAGCTGAAGGTAGGGCGTTAGTGATATTAGGTATCGTGCCTGAAAATACAATTTACGATGCCTCGGGGAGTTCTTTGCAGATCGGTACTTCTGTAACGGCTATCTACCGTGTGGGTAGCCGGTGGGTGGCTCGTTTCCTCCGCTGGGTCCGCATGGCACCTAGTCCAGCCAGCCCGGTGCCCAATAGCAGCATGGTGGTTGGTTCCGGGATAGGAGCGGTGTCAGTAATGGTAACGCTATTGTCGCTAGTGACGGCTGAGATTGGGTTTGTGCTTAAATCGTCGTATGCATCTAAGTTTCCGAATCTAATAAGGGTCTGATCGCCTTGGCCACCACCGATAATCCGGAAGGTCAAGTCTGCCAGTTCGTAACTGTTGGGGCCGTAGAAACTTCCATCGTTAGTAGTTTGATCAAATACTGACAAAGTGAATGTGATCGGATTGGGAGAGGGAGCGCCGATAAAATCGTCCAAAAGTAATATGTATCCATGTACGACTGAGGCACCGAGGTATTCGAGGTAGCTGCTGTCATAGGTGATGGTAAAATCGGCGGAAAAGAGACTGTCGCCATCGGCGAGGTCAAGGTTGAGATCTACGGAAACCTCATCTCCTACCGCTCCGCTCAAAGGGCTGCCCAGTGAAAATATCGGAGTTGCCAGTGCAGGGGGGACGGCCAGAATTGCCGCCATGATCAGTCCTGCGAATACTGTAATTGGGGTTTTACTCCATTGCCACATGTCTTTGTCTCCTTTGTGATACTTTCTGCCGTTTGCTGACAGGGTAACAATAATAATGATTTGTTATCATCGGTGATTAGTGATTCATTTTTTCGTCTCATCTGTCAGGCGTAAGCGTCGCCAGATTATTTGACGTGTTTGGTTAAAATGCATCAATCGTGCCATTTTTTTGGCTCTTTGTTTGTGTAATTTTTCGGCGCATCCGCAGGAGATGATGATGAGGTGTCGGTGGGGGGGGTGTCTTTGTTTATTTATTGGATAATGTGGGGGAATGTATTGTTTGGTGGCAGGTTGTCGGGGGAGTTTGAGCGGCATATTTTTGGGGTATGCCAATAGAAAAAATGACCAAGGTCGTCTTTGCGCAGCGGGAGTCGACTATTTGTTGGGGATCTTTGCAGGAGAGGTATTTTAAAAGGAGGACGTGGAACCGGTTTTTTTGTCCGGAGTAGTGTAAAACATTCCGGAAGCGCGGAATGATATTTTTTCTCTATAATTATTAGCCGGTTGGAAAGGCCGGTTGGAAAGGCCGGTTCCACTAACCTCTTCAAGAGGGGTAGGGTGCGCAACTTGTTGCGCACGCGGATCATGAATGGGCCACCAATCGGTGCCCTTATTGATTTGTGGTGCAGAGGATGATGTTTTTGCCATCCCAGCGGGGGCGGATCATACGATTCTACCATCGGTCTTGGAGGAAATTCTATTATAATCTAAGGGGGTAGGTCTGCTGTAGGTGCGGTTTCTTGTGGGCAGGGGTAGGGTGTGCAACTTGTTGCGCACGCGGATCATGAATGGCCCATCAATCGGTGCGCATGATGAAACCATGCACACCCTACCAGGCTGGTTGGCA
>VMSU01000200.1 GCA_013792005.1 Desulfobulbaceae bacterium | reverse complement strand
CTGGATCACGACCCTGGTTCCAGGGACTAAACCCATCTCCCTAATCCGCCGCCCCAGTTCTCCGGCAACCTTAACCGAAACAATTATTCCGGCCTGATCTTTATTCATCTTACGCAACATGATGCGAGCCATGACGACACCTGATTATTTATGAAAACTTTATTAAAAAAATACGTGACTACATTAAGGTTAACGGTAATCAGTTATCGGTTTACGGTTAAAAGAATCATGATGAACTCGCAAAAAATCACGGGATGGCTCAATGTCGGTGTGTCCTCAGCCATTGGCAGGACCCAATCACCCTCAACTGTCAACCGTAAACCTTCCAAGTAACAAAAATGCATGATATCCCCCGGAGTGGTCGATCAGATCTTGACGAAACGCCATAAATCCAACACCTGCCCGGGGGACAAAATATCGAGGGCTAGGATACCCAGCGCCTGCTCGTTGAGCAATTCTTTTATTAGGGATCGTTTCTTTTTTTAGCGCGAGAAAATACTATCGGGCACTATTAACGGTAAAACAGAGGAGACAGGAGCAACCTCAAGACTATGCAGAGGACAACCCCTGTGGGTATAACGGAATTAACGCAAAGAATCGGCAAAATAGGCTTTACAAAACTCCTTCACTAACTGCTGACGAGTAGCCAAATCCCATTGAAAATAGAATGGACTCATCATTAAGATACTGATTGCCTGACGAATACTTTGACGGGATTGTCTGGCCATAATCGCCCCTCTTAAGGTAGTTAGTATAAAAATCTCTCAATGAGGAAAACATATATGCTATCACTTCACTTCAATTGATCCTGCTTTATTGCAACATCCATTCCCCACAAGTAATCATCAAATAACATGACGTAGTTATTCAACAAAATTGCCATAACTGCTTTTCTCAATAAAATTTCCTGCTCTCTTATTCCGGAACAACGGAAGGAACTCTGGAAATCCAGATTCACAGCTATATTTTCCGAACTGAACAAGATACACTTTCATCTCGCCATACCGTCAACATCTCTTCCGATCAGGCCAAGAAGCCAGCAACACAATCAGGCTCGGCGGAACGATCACCTCACCCGTTTTCCCTTTACAAAGCGACTCAAATCGAATAAATAAATTGCCTTTGCTGATACAGATCAAGGATGAATCATCTCTGTATTCATCGCATTGGCAACCATGATTTAGATGTTTGAAATGAACAGCGTGGCACAGACAAGATACCACACTGTCGTCGAATAGGTTACTGCACCATGACATCATTACTGACGTTTCCCAAAGGTGGTGTTCATCCGCCAGCGGCTAAGGGACTGACCTCCCATCTCGCCATCGAGACCATGCCGGTTCCGGACGAGCTGGAGATCATCCTGGGCCAACACATCGGCGCCCCCTGCACCCCCACTGTTAATGCCAAAGACGAAGTCAAGGAAGGAGATGTCATCGGTGAGGTCACCAAGGGCCTTGGTGTGCCGCTCCATGCCCCCATTGCCGGCACAATCAAAGGCATGGGACAGTCTGCCCACCCCATGCGGGTGACAGCCCCGTCGATTATCCTGCAGACCAACAAGGAAATTTCCGCTCCACGATACACACCAAAAGACTGGCACTCCCAGACCAAGGACGAGCTACTGAAGCGCATCCACGGCGCTGGCATCATCGGCATTGGCGGCGCCGGCTTCCCTGCCCACGTCAAGCTCAACCCCCCCAAGGATAATCCTGTTGACACCTTGATCTTAAACGGCGCTGAGTGCGAACCATACATCACCGCCGACCACAGACAGATGCTGGAACAAAGCCACGAGATCGTCGAAGGGGCCAAGATCATCTTAAAGACCCTCGGCATCACCAACTGTCATATTGGCATTGAAGACAACAAACCTGATGCCATCGCCGCCATGACTGCTGCTGCCGGCTCCACCCCTGATGCCCGGATCACGGTCACCCCTCTTCAGGTCAAATATCCCCAGGGGTCGGAAAAACAACTTATCCAGTCGATCACCGGCCGAAAAGTTCCGGCAGGCGCACTGCCTTCCGCCGTCGGCGTGGTTGTCCATAATGTCAGCACCACCAAGGCCATCTACGATGCCGTGGCGCTGGGCAAACCTCTGTACGAAAAGGTGCTGACCATTTCCGGACAGGCCATCAACCGACCGGCAAACCTGCGAGTCAAGGTAGGCACCAAGGTCAAGGACATTGTGGAATACCTCGGTGGCGTCAAGCCGTCGCTTGCCAAAATCGTCATGGGTGGCCCAATGATGGGATTCGCCGTCTCCACCCTTGACCTGCCGGTGACCAAGACCACTTCCTCGGTGCTGTTTCTCACCGAAGAAGAGATTGATACCCGGCCCCACTCCCAGTGCATCCGTTGCGGTTGGTGCCTTGAGGCCTGCCCGATGGGAATTGAGGCCAAAGAGATCGCCATCCATGTTGAAGCGGGACGACCTCAGGATACGGCACAATTCGGAGTTTTTGACTGTTTTGAATGCGGGTGCTGCTCGTATGTCTGCCCGGCAAAACGCCCCTTGGTGCAATTCATCCGTCTGGCCAAGATGAAGGCAAAACGTTGAGAACAAGGTCTTCAATTATCTAAGTAGTACGCTATTATTTCAACGAAGGAGAACGGCCATTAACGAGCACGCAACAGAGACAGAGATTCCCGCTTCAACACAGCGATTGTTGAAAGTATCGGTCTCCCCCCATGTGCGGAGCCGGGAGTCGGTGGAACGAATCATGTGGACCGTGGTGGCCTGCCTGGTGCCGCCGCTCATCTTGTCGGTCTTTATCTTCGGGATCCAAACCCTGATCATCACCGCCGTCAGCGTAATCAGCTGCGTCACGGTGGAAGCCCTCAGCCAGAAGGCCCTGGGTCGACGGATAACCATCCATGACGGCAGCGCTGTCATCACCGGCATACTGATCGCTTTTGTCATTCCGCCAGGAGTTTCATACCTGATGCCGGTCCTTGGCGCAGTGATGGCCATCTATATTGGCAAGCATCTACTTGGCGGCATCGGCTTCAACATCTTCAATCCGGCGCTCCTGGCCCGAGCCTTCCTGCTGGCGACCTTTCCGGTGGCCATGACCTCAGCGTGGCTGCCGCCCCTGAAAGATATGGCAATCTTCTCCTACCTCGCCACCCCCATAGATGCGGTAGTCACAGCTACCCCACTCGCAGTTCTTAAGACGCAAGGCCTTGCCGCCTTCACTGAACACTTCGGCGCCATACCCAATCTCTACACCACCTTTTTCCTTGGGTGGCGTCCGGGCTGCATCGGTGAGACATCAGGCCTTCTCATCGTCCTTGGCGGCCTCTATCTCCTCTACCGAGGCTATATCACCTGGCATATCCCGGTATCGGTCCTGACCACCATCGCCTTAGGCACCTGGTGTTTCGGGGGAGAAACTCTATTCTCCGGAGACCCTTTGCTGGCCATCCTCTCCGGCGGAGCGCTGCTGGGGGCTTTTTTCATGGCCAATGACTATGTCACCTGCCCCGTCAACAGAACCGCCCAGCTTGTCTATGGCGTGGGCATCGGACTCTTTACTGTCCTCATCCGTTTGAAAGGCGGCTATCCCGAGGGAATTTGCTACGCCATCCTGCTGATGAACCCGGTAAGTTCCGTCCTTGACAGCTGGTTCAAACCCAAACGGTTCGCTCCGCCACTGGGAGGGGGTCAATGAAAGACATTTTCACCATCATTCTGCGGTTGACAATATCCTGCCTGCTGGCCGGCGTCGTCATGGGCATCACCTTCATTTTCACCCACAATGCAAAAAAGCACAACGCCCACCAGCGGGAACAGAAAGTCTCACAAAGCCTGCTCGGTTACTCGGCCAACAATCCACCGCCAGCGACCATGGCCATGCACGAAATCTACCGTTATATTGTCGCCACCAATGCCACCCAGAACATGGGATATCTCCTGCAAGGCTCAAGCGACCAAGAGGGGTTTATCTTCATTGTTATTGATCTTGACGGTAAGTTTGTGAGCCAGACTCAAGTTACCCTGGCCACCGACAAAGCAGCCGAAGAGGATGCACGCACCCAGGCTATTGCCACAGCCCTTGGCCCAGGCACCGGCCTGCGCTTCGCCGACCAGACCATCGTCGTCACCAATGACGGCAAACGAACAGCCTACCTGCTGCCAGGAAAATTCCCCGGCTTCAAAACCTTTATCGGGGTCATGCTGGCCCTTGACCAGAACTTTACCATTATTGGCCTGGAAGTTTTGGAGCACGAGGAAGACCCAGGATTAGGCGCTGAAATTGTTCAAAAATATTTCAAAGACCAGTTCAAGGGCAAGACTATCGACACAGTTAAAACCCTTAAAGTGACCAAGACCCCGTTACCCGAAGACTATCGAATAGCATTGGACGCTGATGGCCAAATGGGCGTTGACGAGTTGGCCGCTATTAAAGCCAAGTACCAGGATAAGGACATTTACACCCTGACCGGCGCCACCATCTCCAGTAACTCGGTCACCAGCGGGGTCAAAGGAATGATCCAGAAATTCGCGTACCGCCTGGATATACTTGACCGGGTACTGAATGAGCAGCATATCGTTGTCCCCTTTTGATGCCCCTCAGCATCCGATCCTTTTCTGACGGAGAATTAACCTGTGGCAACCGAAAAAACTAATCTGCAATTGGTGATCAATGGGATACTGAACGAAAACCCGATCTTCCGCCTGGTCCTGTCCATGTGTCCTGCGGTCGGTATCAGCACTACGGTAATGAACGGGTTCATGCTGGGCATCGCCGTGCTCTTTGTTCAGGTATTCTCCAGCTGTACCATCGCGCTGTTCAAGAACAAAATTCATCCACGGACTCGCATCCCGACCTACCCCCTGACCACTCCCACCTGGGTTACAGTCATTGACATGGTGCTTGCGGCTTACCTCCCCGAGGCCTATGCCCAAATGGGGATCTTCATCAAACTGATCGTGGCCTTCGCCATCATTACCATGCGCCTTGAGATGTTTGCCTGCAAAGAGAGTGTTAACGCCTCATTCTGGGACGGCATGGGCATGGGTTTAGGTTTCATGGTAGGGATGATGGCCCTTGGCTTTGTCCGTGAACTCCTAGGGCTTGGCACAATCCTCGGCCATGATGTCTTAGGATTTAAGCCCCTGTTATTCTTTGTCCTTCCCTTTGCCGGGTTCTTCTGCGTCGGCCTGATGATGGCCTTTTTCAATTACATTGAACTGGTTTACAAACGAGCAAAACAGGCCTAAGTTATGAACATACGAGCTTCTTTTCAGCACCTCATTCTTGCTGGCATACTCTTTCTGCTGGCGCCGATTATCTGCCAGGCAGAAGGACTTATCATTGACAAAAGTTTCGGGGGAGAGAGCGAGATTATCGTCACCTTTGCCTCCCCTGTAGACAAGTCATTTATTGAGGACACGAGTAACTACCGCGTCTACGAAGAAAAGGATCCCGATATCCGTCTGGAACTGACATCTGTCCTCCTGGACACAGACAACAAGACCGCCACCCTGACTTTCAAACAGCCTTTAAACACCACTCTGCCGCATATTATTACGCTTAGTAGCCCCACACAGCCAGGCATTGGTGAAACATTCCGCCTGGCTAAACCATATTTAGGATATCTGCTCTCCATCCTGATCAGCTCCCTCTTAATCAACAACTTCGTATTCACCAAATATCTTGGCCTCTGCGTCTTTTTCGGCACTTCAAAACGCAAAGACACCGCCAAAGGGATGGGCATCACCTTCACCATCGTCATCGTGGTTAGCGCCGTAATGAGCTGGTTCTTCTACCAGTACATTATGAAACCCTACGATCTGAACTTCCTGCAGATCGTCATCTTCATCGGTTTGGTCTCCCTCACCGTTCAGGCGGTGGACACGGTCCTTCGCAAGGTAAATCCGGCCCTGTTCAACGCCTTTGGCGTCTATCTGGTCCTCGTTATCGCCAACTGCGTCATCATTGCCGTGCCACTGATTCTGGCAGACAACGAATACAATTTTTTTGAGTCCCTGATGCTCTCGCTGGGAGCAGGTGGCGGATTTCTCCTGGCCCTGTATCTGATGAGTTCGGTGCGGGAGCGGATGGAACTCGCTAATATCCCGCCGACCTTCAAAGGCGTGCCCATCGCCTTCATCGTGGCCGGGCAATTTGCCTTGGCCTTCCTCGGCTTCTCCGGGCTCTCTCTCTTTTAGTCTCTAGGTGTGGAAATGGATCCTGTATTAATCAAGCTCGCCCTAGGCGGTATCGCTCTTCTCGGTTGCATCGGCCTATTTTTCGGGATCGGCCTGGCGCTTGCCGCCCATAAATTTGCCGTTGAAATCAACCCCCTGGTTCATGAGGTGTTAGAATCCCTGGCCGGCGCTCAATGCGGCGGCTGCGGCTATCCAGGCTGCGAAGGATACGCCATTGCCGTGGTCAATGACCCTGAAGTGCCACCCAATCTCTGCTATCCGGGTAAAGAAAAAGTCGCCGAACGGGTCGCCACCCTCACCGGCAAGAAAATCACGGCCATTGATGACGTAATTGCTGTGGTCCATTGTTCCCGCAAGGAAGGACGAGTCAGCCACAAGCATGAGTACATCGGTTTCGCCTCTTGCACGGCCGCAAGCTTAAGCTTCGGCGGACCGTCAGCATGCAATTACTCGTGCATCGGCCTGGGCGAGTGTGCTGCAAGTTGCCCCTTTGACGCCATCACCATGGTTGAGAGTTTCCCCTTAGTCAATCCCGACAAGTGTGTCGGTTGCGGTACCTGCGTCAGATCCTGCCCCAAAAAGATTATTGAATTGATGACACTCAAAGCCAGGGTCTATATGCCCTGCAGCACTAAGGATTTGGGCAAGGATGTCCGTAAGGTGTGCGAGGTCGGCTGCATCTCCTGCCAGATGTGCGTTAAAAAATGCCCGGCAGAGGCAATTTCCTACCAGAACAGCCTGATCAAAATCGATCACCCCAAATGCATCGCCTATGGCCCTGAGTGTCAGGAAATCTGTGTAGAAAAATGTCCACGCAAGATCATGCGCAGATATGATGGCCGAAAAGTCATCGCCCGTCAGGCCGAAGGTTTGCGGATGGCATCATAAATAAATCGCCCGCGATAGACTTTCGCTGTTAAGACTGATGGCGTCAGCATTGCCTGGTCAAAAACGTACAGAAATCTCCTCCCTACCACACAGATGGAAAGGAGACTCTTTCAGAAAAATATGTAACTCAAATGCTACCCATGAGGAATATCATGAAGAAGCTGACAAAAGACTCTCTCTCCTGTGACCGCACCCGTCGGTCCTTTATCAAACTGTGCGGCCTGCTCGGCGCTGGCGCTGCTGCCGTGGCTGTGCTGCCCTCAGAACGAGCCGAGGCCCTGCTCTTTGGCAAGCGTGAGTATAAAGTCTCCGACACCAGGCTGATGATGGGCTCTTTTCTGTCGATTACCGCCATTCACAGCTCACGGGATCAAGCTGAACACGCCATCGGTCTGGCATTCGACGAGATTAAACGCTTAAGCGCGATCTTCAGCCGCCATGACGTCGGAACCCCGGTGGCCCAGCTCAATACCACCGGAAAACTAGTCAACGCCCCCGCTGAATTATTGGATGTGGTCACCCGTTCACTGCAATATCACCAGCTGACTAACGGCTCTTTCGATATCACCACTCAGCCGGTTGTCGATCTGTTCAAACAGAGATTTGCCGCAGGACTCACCCCAAGTGATACGGAAATCACCGACCTCGTATCCCGAGTCGGCTCCAAGCATCTCCGGATGGATAATGGTTCAATTACCCTGGACAGAGAGGGCATGGGCATTACTTTGGACGGCATCGCTCCCGGATATATCTGCGACCGCGTATCCACTTTGCTCAGCCAACTCGGGGTTACCAATCACCTCATTAATGCCAGCGGCGACATTCGCACATCCGGGACATCGCTTAAGGGGAAGCCGTGGACAGTCGCAATCCAGGACCCAAACCATCAAAAGGCCTACCCAGGAGTGATAACCATGAGTAACGGGGCCATCTCCACTTCCGGCAACTACGAAATTTACTACGACCAAGAAAAGATGTTCCATCACATCATTACCCCTACTACCGGTCGTTCACCGATACTGACCACCAGCGTCACAACCACCGCCGCCACCCTTATGGATGCCGATGCCCTGGCTACCGGACTCATGGTCCTGGCTCCTGAAGAGAGTGTCCACCTACTCGGCAACCAACCCCAGTTTCAATGCTTCATCATCGGCCGAGATAACAAGACGACTCACTCCCCTGGCTGGGCAACCTCGCTCGCCTAAGTGCGAGCAATCACGATTTTGATCCCTCACCAGGCCATGGCAGAGCATTTCCCATGGCCTTTTTAGCTTATGCCCGTCTTTCAACTCTCCGACACCCTCTACTTTCCCCCTCCGGAACTGGCGCGAGAAGACGGGCTGCTCGCCATTGGCGGCGACCTCTCGCCACAGCGACTCCTTCTTGCCTATCAGATGGGCATCTTCCCCTGGTACGCTGAAGGTGACCCCATCCTCTGGTGGGCGCCGACTCCACGTCTGATTCTTATCCCCCAGCAGTTCCATCGTTCCCGTAGTCTCAACCGGCAGATGAACAAGGGAATTTTCGAATTTTCGATGGATTTCGCCTTCGATGAAGTAATCTATTCTTGCGCCAAGGCACGTTCAGATCAGCGCCAAGGCACGTGGATAAACAAAGACATGATCGAAGCATATTGCCAGCTCCACCAACTGGGCTATGCACACTCGGTGGAATGCTGGCGTGACGGGGCTCTTGCCGGAGGCCTCTATGGGATTTCGCTTGGGGGCATGTTTTTTGGCGAATCGATGTTCAGCAAAACTCCCAACAGCTCCAAGGCCGCCTTGGCGATTCTGTGCCACCACCTGGCAGCCTGGGGATTTGATTGCATTGACTGCCAGATGAGAACTGAACACCTCATCTCTATTGGCGCTAAGGAGATTGGCGGACGAGAGTTTTTCACTCTGCTCCAAAAATCAATTCTCCGACCTGACCACCACGGAAAATGGCAGATTAAACGTAACGGCTCAGGTTAACGGTGATCAATTGCCGGTTTACTGGACTTGGATAATACACTCACAGCTATCATGACGGTCTACGTTGCGGATAGCTGTGAGCGATCAGCCATTTGCAGAAACCCCAAACGCTAACTGACAACCGTCAACCTATAACCAGAGCCGTTACTGTTTTCCTTGACAGCTCCTACTGATTACGCTAATTAGACGCAAATACGTTTTCATACTTAAGCACGTGTGCAGTGATCCGTTTATTGCCGTCGGTTCCCAGTATGATGCTTTGGCATCTTTCTGCCCCCTGTACTTCCCCGAAGGCAGGCACCGCCTCTCTCAATACCATCCTGTTCATCGTGCCAGGGCTTTATCACTCCCAGCCCAGGCCATGATGCCAAACTGAATAACGTAACGCCATCAGGCACGTGGACGGTCACTTTGACCGGGCAGCGTGCCTTTCATCGTTTCATCAAACTGTAAGGAGAATACCATGTGTCGTCTTGCCATGAAGACCGCCATCACACCGTTCTCCCCCTATTCTGTGATTTCGGCCATGGAGGCTATGCAGGAAGGGTATGACGGCAGCGGTCTTGGTCTCTTACTCCGGGGGGTGAATTTTGCCGACTATAAGTACCAAGCCGGTGATCCCATCCTCTCCGGCATCGCCCATACTGATTCGTCACTGCAACGGCTGAATGCCTTTATGGAGGCTAACGGCTACGCCCTCAAATACGATCACGAGTTCGATGTCAATCCAGCCCTGGTCGAAGCCAAGGATCGCTATAAATATTTTCTTCGCGTCTACCGTCTGCCTGATACCTTTAAAGATTTCAGCCAGACCCAGATCGACGAACAACTGATGCTGACCCGCCTGGCGCTCCGCGCCGACGGAGAGCAGCACGGCGGTGACCTGACAGCCTTCTCCTTCTGGCCTGATGTGGCCATGATCAAGGAGGTCGGCTGGCCACTGGAAGTTGGGCAGGCCTTGGGCCTGAATGACAACCGGATTACCTCCCGGATCTGCATGGCCCAGGGCCGACAGAACACCAACTACGGCATTAACCTCTACGCCTGTCACCCCTTCTTTATCCAAGGCATAGCCACCATGACCAACGGCGAGAACACCGCTTTTGTCCCGATTCGGGAATACCTCTCCGGCATGCACTATCCGGGATACATGGGCTACCAGAGCGACTCAGAGGTCTTTGCCCATATCCTGCACTTCGTCGTCAATCAACTTAAGTTGCCGCTACAGGCATACAAACATGTTATCACCCCATTAAAAACCGACGAACTTCTGCATCACCCCCAGGGGGCCTTCCTTAAAGGGCTGCGCGACGCATGCCGCCGATTAATTATCGATGGCCCCAACTGCGTCATGGGGACCTTGCCGGATGAGACCACGATCATGGTGATGGACACCAAGAAGATGCGACCAGCAACCATCGGCGGAAAACCCGGCGAATGGGCTCTGGCTTCGGAGATCTGCGGCGTTGACGCCATGATCCCTGATCGCGACAAATCACTCGACTTTCAACCAATGCGGGAAAATACCGTCATTGTGCCACCCGACCGACAGGAGTACACGATATGGTCTCAATTCGATCAATTTCCTCAACACCAAGCAGCCTAACCTATCACGATCTGCCCTGGATCGTCGAGCACAGCGAGGACCGCTGCACCCTGTGCGGCCGGTGCACCTCCGTCTGCCCAACCGAGGCCATTTATCTGGCATATCGCCGGCAACGGATGCCTAAACTCGATCTGCTGCAAAAGAAACGGGGCAGCGATTACCGGACCTTCGTCGGCATCCGTCAGCGGACCGACCTCGATCACCGTTGTATCGGCTGCGGCATGTGTTCCATGGTTTGTCCTAACGAGGCCATCGGTCCTCAGGTCAACGCCAATGACGAACGCGCCCATTTTCACAGCTACCAGAAGGGCGATGCCGGGAAACGCGGCGGCCGTCGCAACGACCGCACCAGCCTCCTTGATCAGATCTCCTTCAACCGGATCTCCATGCTCACCGATCCGGCCTTGGACGCAGGACGCCACGAATTCCACATGAATACCTTGCTGGGCCGGATTCTGCCGCCAGCAGAGTATATCCGCCGCCAAGCAGCGGGCGAGTGGATTCCACCGGTTCGTGAAATCTTCCCCTTCATCATCGGCTCAATGTCCTTTGGCGCCCTGTCACCCAACATGTGGCTGGGCCTCCTACAGGGTGTAGCCTACTGTAACGAGGTACTCGGCATCCCTGTAGTGATGTGTACCGGTGAGGGCGGTTGCCCCCCTTGGGTACTGAAAAGTCCATTCCTCAAATACATCATCCTCCAGATCGCCTCCGGTTATTTCGGCTGGGACGAGATTATCCGCGCCATCCCCGAGATGCAGTGCGAACCGGCAGCCATTGAGATCAAATACGGTCAAGGCGCCAAACCAGGCGATGGCGGTCTGCTGATGTGGTTCAAGGTATCGAAGCTTATCGCTCGCCTGCGCGGCGTGCCTGAAGGTGTCGACCTGCCGTCACCGCCGGTACATCAGACCCTCTACTCCATCGAAGAGAGCGTAATGAAGATGATCCAGACCATGTCCATGGCCTGGGACTTCAAAGTGCCAGTCTATCCCAAGATCTCCGGCTCTACTTCGGCAAAATCGGTATTGAACAATCTGGTCCGCAACCCTTACGCCTCAGCCCTCTTAATCGATGGCATTGATGGCGGCACCGGCGCGGCCTACGACATCAGCATGAACGCTACCGGTCACCCCATCGCCTCCAATGTTCGGGAGTGTTATCTCGACCTGGTGGCCCAGGGCAAGCAGAACGAGATCCCGATCTTCGCTGCCGGTGGTGTCGGTAAAAATGGCAACCCGGTCCAAAACGGCATGGCCCTGATCATGCTCGGCGCCTCTGGCGTCCACATGGGGAAATACATCATGCAGGCCGCAGCCGGTTGTCTGGGCAGCGAAAAAAATCGCTGCAATGTCTGCAACTTGGGCATTTGCCCCAAAGGAATCACCAGCCAGAGTCCCAAGCTCTACCGCAGACTCGACCCAGATCAGGTTGCCCAACGGGTTGTTGACGTCTTCATGGGCCTCCGGATCGAAATGAAGAAGTGCATGGCCCCCCTTGGACGCTCCCAAAGCCTGCCCATTGGCATGTCAGACGCCTTAGGCATTGGCAACAAGGACGCGGCTGATCTTCTGAAAATCAAATATACCTGCTAAGGAGTACATAGGTGAAAGGCGAGAACACAAGAGCCATCACAGTCAAAGGAATCGATGCCAACGGCCAGCGGATCAGCTCCAAGAACTTTGAGGAACTGGTCCAGGCGGCATTTAAAGAGTCCACCAACCTGGTCCTTGAGTCCTACGGCCAGCATAACGTCGGTGGGCGTCTGATCGGCGCCACTAATCCAATTACCATCACCATCACCGGTCCAGTTGGCCAGCGTCTGGGTTGCATGGGCCGTCCTGGAACGACAATCACCTGCCATGGTCCTGCCTCAGACGATGTCGGCTATCTCAACATCGGCGCTGATGTCATAGTCTTAGGGCATGCAACCAACGGCGTGTGTAATGCCATGGCCGAAGGACGGGTGATGATCCGCGGCTCCATCGGCTCCCGGGCATTAACCATGACCAAGTGGAACCCAGACTACCAGCGCCCTCAACTCTGGGTGCTGGGATCGGTCGGCGACACCTTTGCCGAGTTCAACTGCGGTGGCATCGGCATTGTCTGCGGCATTGAACCAAAATCGACTAATGTCCTGGGTTATCGACCCTGCGTCGGCATGGTTGGCGGCTGGATCTATGTCCGCGGAGAGCACGACGGCTCCTTTTCCAAGACCAACGTCAAGGAGATCACACCCGATGATCAGCAATGGCAGTGGCTGATGGACCGGATGCCGGAATACCTTACCTCCATTGGACGCGAGGATCTGCTGGCAACACTCTCAGTGCGCGACGAGTGGAAGATACTGATCGCCATCACCCCGCAGGAACGAGCCTTGATGTTCAGCGGTCCCATGCCGATGCACGAGTTCCGCACCAAGGTCTGGGACAAGGCCTTTGGCGGAGATCCTCTGCGTGATCTTGCCCCTGGACTTGACCGTTCCCCCATCGGCGTCATTGAAACCGGTGACCTGCGGCGCAAGATGCCGTACTGGGCCAATCGCGAATATGCAGCGCCATGCTCTTTTTACTGCCCGGTTCACATTCCTACCGTCGACCGTCTTCGCCTCCTCCGCGATGGCAAGGGCCAAGAGGCATACGACCTGATCCTGTCCTACACCCCCTTCCCTGCCTCGGTCTGCGGTGCAATCTGCCCCAACCTCTGCATGGAAAACTGCTCGCGTCAGGTTGTTGATAATCCCATTGACGTTGCCCTGCTCGGTCGATCAGTCCTGTCATCTCAACCCCTGCCATGCAAACCAGCCAACGGTAAAAAAGTCGCCATCATTGGCGGTGGCCCGGCCGGCATTAATGCGGCGTATCAGTTAGCCCGCTCCGGTGTCGAAGCCCATATCTTTGAAAAGGATCACCAACTCGGCGGCAAACTGGCCCAGGTTATCCCCTGGGAACGGCTGCCCATGGCCACCTGGCAGGCCGAGATCGACCGCTTCATGAAGATGGATCATGTCAATGTCCATTTTAACGTTGATATGACCGCGGACAAGTTCACTGAGCTGCAAAAAGATTACGATTACGTGGTAATTGCAGTCGGTACCCATGAACCGCGCAAGATCCCATTTCCTGGTCATGAACGAGTTATCCCTGCCCTAGACTTCCTTAAGGCCGGAAAGAGCGACACCCCCATGCCAGTTGGCAAACAGGTAGTAATCATCGGCGCTGGCAACGTTGGTTGTGATGTGGCTTGCGAAGCTTACCGCTTAGGCGCTCAGCAGGTTACCTTGGTCGATATCCAAAAACCTCTGGCCTTCGGCAAGGAGCGTAAAGCCGCTGAGGACCTGGGCGCGATTTTCAAGTGGTCCGTAATGACCAAGGAAGTTACGAATGAGGGTTTGGTCGATAATCAAGGCAACTTGATTCCGGCCCAGACCGTCATCATCTCAATCGGTGACATTCCCAAAGTCAGTTTCCTGCCGGATACCATCGAGTGCCTGAAAGTCGGTGGAGCTGCCTGGGTCAAGGCCGACAAGACCGGACGCACCTCGGATGACAAAGTCTTCGCCGTCGGTGACGTTGAACGACCAGGTCTGGCCACCAACGCCTTGGGCGCAGGGAAAAACGCGGCTGACGCCATTATCGCCGACATTGAAGGCCGTGAGTACCAACCGTTCACCAAGAACGTCATTCCGCTCGCTAAACTGATCTCAGCCCATTATATCCCGGACACCATGCCAGGTAAGACCGCAGAAGCACAGGCCGACAAATGCATGAGCTGCGGGTCTTGCCGAGACTGTCACCTCTGTGAAACCATGTGTCCAACTGGGGCCATCACCCGCCGGGAATTGCCAGAGATTGACTCTTACGAGTACCTCTCAGACAACAACAAGTGCATCGCCTGTGGATTCTGCGCTGACACTTGCCCCTGCGGCATCTGGCAGATGCGCACGTTCTAAGCTTCTCCGACATACCAAGCCAAAAAAAGGCGCTCTGTTTCCAGAGCGCCTTTTTTTTTGCAGACAATACGCTATAAAATAACCTCTACTTGGCAAAGGTGTTAATATTAAAAGCAAAAAGCCGATAGAGACATCGCCTCTACCGGCTTTTTAATGAATGTATGCACTCAAAACTCTTATGCTTTTTTCATCCGCTTACGAGTTGTCCCGGCAAGACCAACTAAACCAGTGCCGAGTAAGAGCATAGTGGCAGGCTCAGGGACAGGAGCCACGTCGGTGGTATTAATAATGGCATCAATTGTACCATTATTACCAAAATCAAAACGAATTGACGCTACATAAGGAGTGTAATCAATAGATACATATTCGATTCCACCGTTGTAGAAGGCATCGGTGTAAAAAAAACTGTTGGGATTTTGGGCGCCAGAGAAATAAAAACCAAAGACATTGCCGAAGGCCTTAGGAGTAACAGTTCCGACGTAGCCAGGGGCCCAAATATCAACTGCCGCAACTTCCCAAGCTGACAGACTGGAATTAAAATGAAAGAAAGTGCTTGCATTCCGGTATCCTATACCCGGGATTGTGCCATCAATCACTTTGAAATGCTCCGTTGTAGGGTTAATGACCTTATTCTGATCGAGATCAGAATAAAGGCCAAAACTGCCAACCACATCTCGGTTTAAATATGAAACTCCCAACAATGCCGCCAAGCTGGCGCCAGCAGTGCCAAACATATTAGTGTTTGAATCTATAGTGCCATTTATCCCTGTTGTAGCATCAGTAACCGTCCAGTAATCCGCGCTTGTCGGAATGGCCATTGCCCCCCCTGCACTCAATACGACACCAGAAAGCGCCAAGAATACTCCTGTCATCAAAGTCTTTTTCATCTTTTTGATACTCCATGTATTAATGTGATCATCAATCTTGGCATTTTCAATTTATCTCGTTTTTCAGACATACTGTCAAACTCATACTTCCTTTTGAGTCACACCCAAGTTCAGTATTCAGTGACGATTATTTAAATAAGCAAATGAGATGCCAATACGATTCCTGATTCCAGAACCAACAGCTATAACTCAATTAACATTTCAATATTGATACATAAAATAAAAATTCACAAACACCATGTTTACCAATATTGCTCGACATTCACGATTTTCACGCCATCCTGTTTCCGCAATAACGAACTCACATGACCAACATAGCGAAAACCCAAACAAACCTTATCCACATACTCGGACTTAAGTAAAGTTTCTGAACTTGCCGCTCCCAAAAAGCACATACATCACAAAACAAGCACCACAAAAACCATATAAGAAAAACTCTCGCCCAAAATACGAGCATGATCCTATCGGAACAGCCACTAGAATACCATTGCGGAATTTAGGCGTGACCAGGGGGTAAAAAAGGAAGAATGAAAGTAACTATCCACCTTCTGACCCAGAAAGGTGCCGAAGCCCAGAACCGTAACTGTTCAGCAGTGCCGCAGATGCTAGGCATCGGCCGGCGATGTGTGCTTTTCGCACATGAGCAGGCCGATAACAACGCAGATGTGGCGCTGCTGAACAGTTACGAATGAAATTGATCAAACGCACGTCTTTAACAACACAAATCAAAAGAACAAGACAAAAGAAATTCTCTCAAGGGCAGAACAGATGATGCCATGCTCACTTATCTGTGAAGCGAATGAGCCGCAACCGAATAACACCCTCATGCGCTAGAATCCGAGCCTGGGCCTCATCGTTAATCGGACCTTCGAGATCAATGATGTTATAACCAACCTGGCCGTTACTTTCGTTTAAGTAGCTGACAATATTGATCCCATAGGCACCAATAGTAGACGAGGCGAAACCGATCATCCCTGGCATATCACGATTGATCATAATCAGTCGGGTGTGAACATTGCCGGCTGGAATATTCTCCGCGGTAGGGAAATTGACGCTGTGGGTGATATGGCCGTACTCAAGATAGGATTTGAGTTCCCGAACTGCCATGCAGGCGCACTGCTCCTCCGACTCCTCGGTGCTGGCGCCAAGATGGGGGGAGGTCAAAACATTGGGATGACAGAGGAGGGCCGAAGAGGGGAAATCCGTGACGTAACTGGAGAGCTGACCTGAGGCCAGAGCATCAAGCACCGCAAGTTCGTCAACAATCGACGCCCGCGCGTAATTAACCAAAATTGCACCTTGAGGCAACTGCGCCAACAGCTCACGATTGACCATTCCTTGAGTCTTGCTGTTCAACGGCGCATGAACGGTCAAGATATCCGCGTTTCGCAACACGCCCGCCAAAGAACGACTCAGCTCAACATCAGGTGAGAGTTGATGGATATTTTCCAGGGCTGGGGACGGATCAAAGCCAATGACCCGCATCTGGCGGAGAGCGCCGCCATTGGCAACCCGTACCCCAATCTTCCCCAAGCCAATCACACCAAGGGTCTTACCTGCCAGCTCAAACCCCTTAAAGACCGACTTCTCTTGCTCAATCCTCTGAACCAAGGTCTCTCCAGGAAGACCGGCCAAGGCATGACAAAACTGCAGACATTTATGAATATTCCGAGCCTGCATCCCAAGCATGACAAAAACCAGCTCGACCACGGCATTGGCATTGGCCCCTGGGGTATTAAAAACACATATCCCATGGGCTGTTGCCTTATCGACCGTAATGTTGTTGACTCCGGCTCCGGCTCGGGCCACCGCCAGCAACGAGGGATAATTCTCAGTATTGACGCCGGAACTCCGAACAATAATCCCTTGCGGGTCCAGTTCATCGTCCTGCACTCGATACCAGGGATCAAAGAGATCCAACCCCTCTTGTGCTATCTTGTCAATGATCTTAATACGATAGTGTTCCATACGTTGCTCTTTGACCAGAAGGGTAGTGATGATCAAAAACTATTTCCACACAGGCCCCCCAGAGAAACAAACGAGTCCCGCGCTAAGCACAAAGGATCGGTGTTAAAAAACAAATTTCCCCAGAGGTCAAGCTATAATGCTGATTTCCGTATCATTCGCATCAACACTGCATAAACGGTAGCCAGACTCACAGGGTAAGTCAATCACTTTCCAAAAGTGTACAAGGGATTTACAGGCACACAGAAAGAAGTGGTCTCAGAAAATTGAGCATACCTTTAGGTGGGAAATCTACTACCAATACCGCCCATTGATGAGCAAAAAGTAAAGATCGACCGCACCACGATTTTTCGATCAAATGGCAGAACGATTTAATCGACGCGGTTCGACGCGGTTAGTCGCAAGCATTTCAGCTAGCTGATGAAGCTTAGGGACTCGGAAATTACCAATTTACCTGGATCGCG
>VMSU01000199.1 GCA_013792005.1 Desulfobulbaceae bacterium | reverse complement strand
GCATGAGTAAAAATACTGTAGTATATATACTCACAATTCTCCATTGTGGTGTAACAGCGTAGTATCAATTATCCAATAAATACTCTATTCCACTGGAACCTACACGGACTAACTGTTTAATTTATTAATATTTTTTTCAATTCACTTTATTTTACTTCTGACAACAACAGATATCAACGGGAGACCTTAGACGATGCAAAAGCTTTGTACAATAAGGCCCTTTTGCTGCATTTCGGGGCAATCACCAACCACCCCCATCCAGACGATCATTTTTTATACATTAAAATTGTTCTGCATGTAAGGCCATCCCGCCTACTTTTCAATTATCTAAACTAAAGGAGAAAAACATGAGTGAAAGAAAAGACTTGCGAGATTACTGGAAAAAAAACCTGCGTTACGTATCCATCCTGATCACCATTTGGTTTTCGGTTTCTTATCTTTGCGGCATCCTGCTTGCCGACTCTCTGGACAAAATCAAACTTGGCGGTTTCCCCTTGGGATTTTGGTTTGCCAATCAAGGTTCGCTAGTCACCTTCGTCATTCTGATTGTGGTCTATGTCAGACTGATGAACAGCTTGGACCAGGAATTCGACGTCGACGAACAGTAACAGACAAAACATAAAAATCGAACAAACCATATTACAGGAGAATACTACACTATGAGCATCTTAACATGGACATGGATCATCGTCGGCATAAGCTTTGCGCTGTACATCGGCATCGCCTTCTGGGCCAAAGCCAAGACAACAGGTGATTTTTACGTTGCAGCAAAACAGGTCAACCCAATCATGAACGGTATGGCTACCGGCGCCGACTGGATGTCAGCCGCTTCCTTTATCTCCATGGCCGGCTTAATTTCCTTCCTTGGCCGCGACGGCGCCATGTACCTGATGGGCTGGACTGGCGGCTACGTTCTGCTTGCCATGCTGCTTGCCCCTTATCTGCGCAAGTATGGCAAGTTCACAGTTCCAATGTTCGTGGGTGAGCGCTACTATTCGCAAACCGCCCGCGTCGTGGCCGTAATCTGCGCTATTTTCGTCTCCTTCACCTACGTTGCCGGCCAGATGCGCGGTGTTGGCGTCGTCTTCTCCCGCTTCCTTGAAGTTGATATCAATACCGGCGTTATAATCGGCATGTGCATCGTTTTCTTCTATGCAGTTATGGGCGGCATGAAAGGTATCACCTACACCCAGGTGGCTCAGTACTGCGTACTTATCGTCGCCTACCTCCTGCCGGCAATCTTCATCTCCATTATGCTTACCGGTAACCCTATCCCCCAGATAGGCTTCGGATCTTCGCTGAGCGAAAACGGCATGCAACTCTTAAATACTGACGCCGGCTACCTTTTGGATAAACTAAACGGCATCCAACAGGAGCTTGGTTTTGCCGCTTACACCGGTCGCGGTTCTAAGTCCATGATTGACGTCTTCGCTATCACCATGGCCCTTATGGTCGGTACCGCCGGTCTGCCGCACATCATTATCCGTTTCTTCACCACCCCCACAATCAAAGGCGCTCGCTCCTCTGCCGGCTGGGCCCTGTTCTTTATCGTCATCCTCTATACCACAGCCCCTGCCGTTGCCTCCTTCGCCCGCATCAACCTCATCCGCACCGTTCACGACAAAGCATACACCGAGGCGCCAAGTTGGTTCCAGAATTGGGAAAAAACCGGACTAGTGGCATGGAAAGATAAGAACGGCGACGGTAAGATGCAGTTAGCCAAGGGTAACGCTTTTACTGGAAAAATTGCCTTTGACAAAACAGCTGTCGGTCAGTACGGAGAAAAAGTGGTAACTACCCCGATTGATGCCAAGAGTACCAACGAGCTTTACATTGACAACGACATCATCGTCCTCGCTAACCCAGAAATCGCCAAGCTGCCAAACTGGGTCGTTGCCCTGGTTGCCGCAGGTGGTTTGGCAGCAGCGCTGTCCACCGCCGCAGGTCTGCTCTTGGTCATTGCCTCTGCCTTCTCTCATGACCTGATCAAAAATGTTATTTCGCCTAATATTACTGACAAGCAAGAACTGCTTTACGCCCGTATCGCCGCTGGCGGCGCCGTTATCGTAGCCGGCTATTTCGGCATCAACCCCCCAGGTTTTGTGGCTCAGGTAGTAGCCTTTGCCTTTGGACTCGCAGCCTCCTCATTCTTCCCCGTTATCGTACTCGGGATATTCTGGAAACGAGCATCACGGGAAGGAGCAATAGCAGGCATGTTGTCCGGCATTATCTTCACCGCCGCCTACATTATCTACTTCAAATTCATGAATCCGTCTGCCAACGTAGCGGCCAATTGGTGGTTCGGTATTTCACCCGAAGGCATCGGCACCATCGGCATGATGATCAATTTCTTGGTAACCTATGTGGTCTCCACCATGACCCCTGCTCCACCAGAGCACGTTCAGAAAATGGTGGAAAATCTTCGCTACCCACGCGAGATCGCCTAATAAGACACTTCACAAGTAAGGCAGCACCTCATAGTTTAAACAGAAAAAGGCCTTCCTCAGGGAAGGCCTTTTTCTGTTTAACTGATCAAAATAATGCGAAAACCTCCCCACAGCCCTGCCGCGCCCTTTCCGCACACAACTCCTCCCAGCTCACAACTCCATAACGACCACCTCCCTCGGACCGACCAAACGATTTGTTCTTAGTGACGCGGAAATTACCAATTTACCATAACGCATCCCGGCTTTGGGTCAGATTTGGACGCGATCCAGGTAAATTGGTAATTTCCGAGTCCCTTAAGAGAGCAAGTTGGTCCGTTTGATTCCGGCAGAGAGGAAGTCGTTCAAGGTACGCAGACCAAGATCGGCCAGTTTCCTGGTTAAATAGAGAAAGAGATAGGCGGTTTGTATGGAATCTTGCAAGGCATTATGGGCATCAAACGAAGGCAGACCAAACTTCTTAGTCAACCCAGACAAACTATACGCTCCTTGACGATGAGCATACTCTCGTCCCTCTTTATGGATGAGTTCATGATAAGCCATTGCCAAGCGGATAGTATCCAAATGAGGCGCAGCCAAATGACCTCCCATCAAACGACGAGTCGCCCGAGCAAGAAAATCAAGATCTAATCCGACATAGTGACCAACAAGAACTGCATCTCCACAAAACTCTACAAACCGGGGGAGAACTTCAGGAAGTCCAACCGCCCCACGAAGTTCTTGAGGAGTAAGACGGTGAACCAAAGTACTGGTAGTATGAAACCGCTCATCCGGTCTAACCAAGGCATAAAACGTCTGGCCGCAGATGATTCTCAACCCCTGAATCCGTACAGCCCCGATAGCGACAATCTCATCACGTTTGCGATTAAACCCGGTCAGTTCGGTATCAAAGACCACAAATTCATACTCTCTAAGCAGACCGGGAAATCCAGTTTGAGCTAAAAACCTCTGGTTATTTTGAATAATCAAAGGATGCGTTGGCTTCCGCTTGGAAGAGAGGAGTGTTGTAACTAATTTTTTCATAACCATAGATCAGAACACTCTCTCAAGAAAGAAAAGTAAATCAACACCAGAACCTGATCGGAGTCAGCCAACCAGGCTGGTGTCATTGCGACAAGGTAAACGCAGACTCTAGGAGCCTGTCGGACTTAGACATAAATCGGCTACAAATTCGCGAAATCGGTCCAGATATTCATGGCTTTTCGTTAAATAGCCCTGCTATTCGCCTCAAATCCATGAATATCTGGCCTCAATTTCGCGAATTCTCGCTACGATTCTCTAAGTCCGACAGGCTCCTAGGGTCCAATCATTACCAAGTTCTTCTCTCACACCTGCGCCACAGTAACAGACAAAAAACAAGGTCAAGTATCTTATTGTTAACAGCCTGCAATTATCACAGGTCCCTGACCTGAAACTCCAATTTAATCGCATCCTGCAATCTGGTAATAACGACAAAAGCTTCTTTTAAGGTCTTCCGTTCCAGATCTGAAAGATCACTGGGATTAATATAATTATCCGGATTACCGCCGCCTTCCAAAGTCCTTAATTGGTGCACCAAACGCAACTGCATCAAGAACTCATAAGCCTCGATGATTTCGCCACACAATCCGGGGGATAGAAACTGGCCCTCATCCAGCATGCGTAATCGCTCCAGGGTATTGACCTCGGCAATGCCATACTTCAATGACATCAATCGGGCAAAATCCACGATAAACACCAATCCTTTTCGCTTCAGGTCAAAGGTATTCTTGTGCTCTCCATCCTTCTCAACAATAAAATTTTTAAAAAACGACAGAGGAGGTCTTGATGCCAGACAATGTCGTGCCAGGTGCAAGAGAAATAAATCCTGTTTCTGAACCAGCCCCGTGAGCATAGTCCGCAACTCTTCTGCCAGCCCTACGGTGCCGAACCCAGGCCGAAAATCAAAAAAAATAGTGGAATGAAGGATCTCCTTGGACTCTGGCTTTTGGCACCAGGTACGAAAATATTGGTCCCACACCGAGGCCGGCTGACGCCACTTAAGATTCGATGCCATTACCTCACCTGGACACAATGGGTACCCGCATTGCACCAGATGACCAATAGCGGTGTTAGCAAACGCTTTGAAATACTCCTCACACTGGGCCATTACCTTGGGATCGTCACTTTCTTGATAAATGAGAGCATTATCTTGATCAGTTTTGAAAGTCTGCTCCCGTCGTCCCTCGCTCCCTAACAACAACCAACAGAACTGAGCTGGCGGATCACCAAAACCACTGACCATCAACGACAACAATCGATCCAGAATGTGATCATTCAAGACCGTAATCATACGGGTAATATTATTGGCTTTGGCTCCCTCTTCAATTAATGTACGAATTACCTGCGGTACCTTCCGGGCTAAGGGGTACAAACCATCGACCCGACGCTGAGCCACGATTTCACGAAAAAGATACAGCGGCGAGGTACCCTGTTTCACCATAATATCGTGAGTAGTAATCATCTTGACAATCTCACCGTTCTTTTCGATTGCCAGGTGATGGATTTTATCCTTCATCATCTTAAGTAAAGCATCAAATGCCATGGACTGACTGGATATAGTCCGGACCGGGGTAGACATGATCTCGGAGGCCTGGGTGGTAAAGGCTAGACCTTGAGCCACCACCTTGGCCCGAACATCCTTATCAGTAATAATGCCGGTAATCACTCCAGAATCATCAGTAAGCAGCAGGGAGCCAATTTGGTTATCACTCATAATCCGCGCAACCTCCTGGACCGTACTGACATAAGGCGCTGTATAGAGGTTACCTTTGGCAATCTCCTCCACCGGCGCACTGAATAAATGGAGCGCTCCTTCCGCCCTGGGAGCAACTCGAAGTTGACGTAACTCGGAATAGACTCCCTTGACCAACTTAGCCGACATAGTCTGCAAAAAATACTGCGCGACTTCAGCGTGCTTCTCCAGTAAAGCTCGAAAATCTTCTTTGGCGATCAAAAAACAGAAGGTATCCTCCACTGTCTCAACATTTAAATTGGCCTTGGTCCCCTGAATAATCGGCAAAGAACCAAAGCATTCACCCTCACCTCGGTAATCCTTCAGAGTTACCTCCCCCTGGTCGTTATAAAGGAAACTTTTCACTCCACCCTTCTGAATAAGATAGAGATAATTCACCTCAGTGACATTCTGGCGAAAAATCATAGCGCCCTCCGGGAAAAAATCGACCACGCATTTCCCGGCCAATAGGCGAAGGGCATCAGGGGGGAGAAGGTTAAAAGGCAGAGTGTTGATTAGAAAAGTTACAACGTTTTCTATCGAAACAAAAGATTGCTCGTTAATCGCCATGATACTTGGTCCTTTTGCCGAGTAATGAGGAAACAAGACAGCGTTAACGCAGTCTGCCGACAATAACACCCTGTTCCCGGATAGGTAGTAACACTAGTTCCAAGATTATCGCATTGATGCAATAGAAAACTCATGCCAAAGACAGAAATCTGGTTTGACTCAAGCTAACAAAATGCAGTATCTTGGCAAGAGAAGTACATCGTACTTAATCAATTGCATCCGGTAACTTTGATGGCTAAGCAAAAGGTGCGATCTACTGCGTTGCGTGGCGGTTTTGCTCGTTCGGCATACCATATGTATGGCCTCACTCACAAAACACACCCCGCGCCTTGTATATCGCACCTTTTGCTTAGCCATCCCCGGACTTTTTGCGAGATTGTCAACTTTCCAATAATAAATTGGAGGATAGTTACCTAAATTTCTTGTAAGTGATCCTGGGGTAGCGACGAGAAACTACGCTCTGCCTCCGAACTGTAAACAATTGCAGAACACCCCAGATGCGCGAAATGGGGCTGCGAGCTATCCTTCGGCAGGTGAGCAGCCCCCCTCTGGACAGCTAAGCGAGTTCAGTGAGACTGCGAAGCAGATAGGGTGTCCAGTAATCGCTTACGATTTCTTTGTTACCACCAATCCCTTAAAGGTCTGACCTGGAAGATATCGAATATATGGGTAGTCAAAAAAAAATCCTGGTCGTTGACGATGAACTCAGCATGCGGGAGTTTCTCAAGATTCTGCTTGAGAAGGAAGGCTATGCCGCCCAAACCGCCGCCAATACTGCTGACGCTCTCACCCTCCTCCGTCAGGGACACACCGACCTGGTCATCTCGGACATCAAGATGCCAGGGGGCAGCGGCCTCAGCTTCCTGGAAGAGCTGAGATCCACCGGGGTTCAAACTCCCCTGATCCTGATTACCGCCTACGCCTCACCTGAAGACGCAGTACGGGCAATGAAGGGTGGAGCCTATGATTATATCACCAAACCTTTTAACGTGGTGGAGATCAAAAAAATCATCCGCAACGCCCTAAGCAATACCAGCCATGCCCCAGACCAAGAAGAAGGGGCTCAAAGCTTTCAAGGGATCATCGGTCAGAGCCCGGAGATGAAAGTGATCTTCGATCTGATCAGTCGCATTGCCCCTACTCACGCTAACGTCCTTATCCAGGGAGAGTCCGGCACCGGCAAGGAACTGGTGGCCCGAGCCATCCATGATCTCAGCAAGGGCGCCGCCAATAAATTTGTGCCCATCGTCTGTAACGCTATCTCGGAAAGTCTGTTCGAAAGCGAGGTCTTCGGCCACGTAAAAGGGGCCTTTACCGGGGCCTTGGCCAACAAGACCGGTTTGTTTGCCGAAGCCAACCACGGCAGCGTATTTCTCGATGAAGTTGGAGAATTGACGCCACTGATTCAAACCAAACTTCTCAGACTCATCCAAGAACGTGAATTTAAACCTGTAGGCAGCACCGAGACCATCAAGGCTGATGTCAGAATCATCTCGGCAACCAACCGGGACCTTGAAGAAGAGGTGATTGCAAAACGCTTCCGTGAAGATCTCTTCTACCGCTTAGCAGTCGTACCGATCCGAGTACCACCCCTCAGAGAACGCAAAGGCGACGTCCCGCTCCTGGTAAATCACTTCCTGACCAAGTACGCGACACGTTTTGGCAAGGAGATCACGGCCCTCTCCTCATATGCCATGGAAGTCCTTTTAGACTATGACTTCCCCGGCAACGTCCGTGAACTCGAAAACATTATTGAACGGGGGGTGGCCCTGGAGAATTCGAATATCATCCTCCCGGAAAGCCTGACCTTGGCCGCCCACAGGAGAAAAAGCGTGCTCCCCACCCGATCAGACGACAGATCATCAAACAACGACTATTTCACCATGGGGCTTGATGAAGCCGTAGCCTGCCTGGAGAAAAAACTCATCAATCAAGCCCTTCAACAAGCCAGCGGTTCAAAAATAAAAGCTGCGGAACTCCTTAAAGTAAGCTTTCGCTCTATTCGCTACAAAATCAAAAAATACGAGATCGACTAGGTGCCACCCAGCATCAATCATTTTTACACATCGCCAAGCCTTAGCAGCGGAGACCGCCTGCAGCGCCAGATCAAATGGCTACTTCTGCTCCGGGTCTCACTCCTGTCACTGTTTCTCGGCATCAGCTCTTTTCTCCAGTTCGCCCGCCCGGAGCTGAACCTCCCTCCCCCCAGCGCCATTGTTTTCTTCTTCATTTTTATTTACCTGTTCAGCATCAGTTCGGCAATGCTAAGCAACCGGGTGACCCGCTTTATTCCCTTTGCCTATGGCCAGATAACCGCCGACAGCACCCTGGCCACCGTTATAATCTACTATACGGGAGGGAGTCACTCCATCTTCACCTTCCTCTACTTCTTCCCTATCATCAGCGCGGGGCTGATGTTGTTTCGCCGTGGTGGTCTAGTCATCGCCGCCATCAACATCATTAGCTACGGCCTGCTTCTCTCCTCCGAGTACATCGTGTTGGCGGCACAACTCCCCGAAGCGATCCGCGCGAACGCCGCCACCGCCCCCTCGATTCTACTACAGAATTTTCTAATCTACGGCCTTTCCTTTATCGTAGTCGCCATCCTCAGCGCCCTACTGTCAGAACGGTTGGAATGGACAGAGACCGCTCTCGACCAGACCTCGCGTCATCTTGATTTCGTAAGCCAGCTCTACAAGCAAATATTTGATGATATTACCTCTGGCATTATCACGGTGAATGATAAAGGCCGCATCACCTCCTTCAACCGTGCCGCGGAAGAGATTACTGGCTACTCAGCCAGCGAGGTCATGGATCGTAGGCTAGGTAAAATCTTTCCTGGCCTGCAAGGAACCCCTCAGAATGAGGCACGACCCACCCTAGAGCTTAACAGAAAAGACGGTCGCACAATCCCGGTCGGTTACTCCTGGTCTCGTCTGAATATGCCTAATCTCAATGAAGACTGTCGCGTCTATACCATCCAAGACCTAAGCCGAATCCGGCAGATGGAGGAACAGATCCGACAAAACGAAAAAATGGCCGCCATCGGCAAAATCGCTGCCGGTATCGCCCACGAATTCCGCAATCCCTTGGCCGCCATCTCCGGCGCTGCCCAGGTACTTGAACAAGAATTCCCCACCTCGTCAGTCAATCACTCACTGCTAACCATCATAACCCGCGAATGCTCGCGCCTGGAGGACAACATCACCGATTTTCTCCAGTTCTCCCGCCCCGCCATCCCCGAGCCAAGCTGGACCCCATTAGCCTCCATAATTGACGAGTGTTGGACCATTCTCCGACGTAGCATAAAATTTAATAACAACTGCCGCCTGACAATAGATTTACCAGCCAATCTCGACTGCTGGGCCGACCATCATCAACTTAAACAAATTCTCCTTAATCTAATCCACAATGCCTGTCTCGCCATGGAACGTGGTGGCGCAATCACCATCAGAGCGTGGGAGAAAAGTTCTGACCAAGGCCTTGCCAGTACCGTAATCAAAATCAGTGACACTGGCTGCGGCATCCAAAACGCCATGATCGAGGACATCTTCGCCCCCTTTTTTACCACCAGAGAAAATGGCACCGGACTGGGGCTTGCCATTGCCCAGCAGATTGTTGACAGCCATCGCGGCACGATTATGGTCACCAGCGCGATAGGGACCGGCACAACCTTCACCATCACACTCCCCCTTCCCATTGAGGATCAGCGATAACTTTCCCCACTTCCCTCCTCCATGACACACTGTTAACACCAAACCTCAATACATATTCAATTTTCATCTCACTCAACATCAAAACTAACTATGATTTAACTAACACTATAAACTTGACAATAGTCATAAAAACTCATAAAATAAACTACTCACAAGAAATCAAATACCATTAGTAACTATCCACACCTTCTGACCCAGAAAGGTGCCGAAGCCCAGAGCCGTAACAGTTCAGCAGTGCCGCAGATGCTAGGCATCGGCCTGCGATGTGTGCTTTTCGCACATGAGCAGGCCGATAACAACGCAGATGTGGCACGGCTGAACAGTTACCACCATTATACATAGTCTCTCAAGTGTCAGGAGCACAAATCCCACTCTGTCGGAGAACTCTATGCTCGACACCTTGTACGCCCCAGCGGAGAAAGCAACGCCCCAAGTATTACTTGCGGATATCGACATTATCAGTAATCACGCCATAGTCGACACACTCCTCCGTTCAACAGGTGGTCTACTTGCCATCCTGAATGAACAGCGGCAGATCTTATCAATCAACGACTCTTTCCTTAAAATGCTGGGACTAGCAGACCAAAAAGATGTCCTATTCCTCCGACCAGGCGAGGCCGTTTCTTGCATCCATGCCCACGAATCGCCTCACGGTTGCGGCACGACAAAATACTGCGCCACCTGTGGGGCTGCCATCGCCATTGTTACAGCCTTAGCAGAAAATACCCCCACAGAACGAATTTGCCCCCTCACCGCCAAACGCGGTGAAAAAACCGTAGAACTCTCATTCGCTGTGCGCGCCCAGCCAATTCATCTTGAAGAGAGACGATACCTCTTACTTTTCCTCCAGGACATAACCAAAGAACAATTCCTCTCTTCGATGGAACGGACCTTTTTCCACGACATCAACAATATTATCTGTGGGCTGCTTGGTCGCTGCGAACTCTACAGCATCCAACACAACAATCCACCAGAGCTCCAACAGATCACCAATTTGGTCCTCCGGATAAGTCAGGAGATCGCCATCCAAAGAACCCTGTCACGATTTGGCGAAGCCGGACTGAAAGCCATTAAACAACTCATTTCAAGTGAGGATATCCTAACCGAAATCACATCAGTCTTTGACAACCATCCTGCAGCTCAACACAGAACCATCACAACTAGCAATAACGCCCCTGAAAAAAAAATCATCACCGACATTACCCTCATGTTGCGGGTTGTATGCAACATGATAACCAATGCCCTGGAAGCCACCGAGGAGCGGGGAGAAATCAGAGTCTGGATTGACAACACTCCGGAGGGTCTTGCGATCAAGGTATGGAACAAATCGGCCATCCCAGAACCTCTCAAATTACGAATTTTTCAACGCCACTTCAGTACCAAGAAGGGAGCCGGGCGAGGCTTAGGGACGTACTCGATGAAAATCTTCGGCGAGGAGTATCTTAGCGGGAAAGTCAGTTTCACCTCAACTCCGGTGGAGGGTACCACCTTCTGTATCACCCTGTAAATCGAGCGCTCTCTTCTTATCGACCGACAGTCTGCACTCTGCCTTGCGATACAATCGCTCACAGGATATAGTTGATTAAGTCATCGTGATGACCCAAACAACTAAAAGAGCGATGACATCTTATAAGATTTCAACACCCCCTATACAATCGGATAGTAGATTCTCTATGACAGAACATGAAATGGGCGGTACATATGTGTTTTGGCAACCAACTGACAGTGTCGGCATCAGCACTGTTGACAAACAACACCAGAAACTCTTTTTCCTGATCAATTCCCTCTACACCGCTATATGCTCTAACCCGCACAATATCAAGATTGAGAAAGCAATCGGAGAGTTGGTCTATTATACTGAGTATCACTTTGAAACAGAAAAATCCTACCTCAAACATCTCCCTGATTTTGCCGCCCATGAAATTCAGCACGCTGATTTTTCAAAAAAAATACTCCACTTTGTAGATGAGTACCAATCACAACCTCAAGAAATTCTACTCTATGATATGATCTCCTTTCTCTCCGCATGGCTAAGAAATCACATCCAGGGTACTGACATCCAACAATTCACCCTGTACCAGCAAAAACACACCCCGCCCAGCTCCAACAACACCAATTAATCACGTTAACATTTTGTATTCACACAATAAAGAATAAGCCGACAGACATAACACTGCAACTATAAAGAGGAGAACAATCATGGCGACAATCACCTTGGGCGGCAAGCCCACCAACACAATAGGCCAACTGCCAACCAATGGCTCAACCGCACCGACCTTTTCATTGACTTCTTCCGAACTTAAATCGATCAGCAACAAAGACTTTACGGCAAAGGTTATTGTCTTAAACATTTTTCCGAGCATTGATACCCCGGTTTGCGCTACCTCAGTCCGGCGTTTCAACAGCGAAGCAGCAAACCACCCCAATACAACAGTACTCTGTATTTCAGCCGATCTGCCATTTGCCCATAAACGATTCTGCGAGATTGAAGGCATAAACAATGTAGTGGCATTATCCACATTTCGCTCTCCTGAATTTGGGAAAGATTACGGGGTATTAATCACTGAAGGACCATTGAAAGGACTCCTTGCTCGAGCCATTGTCATAATCGATACGGAAAGCAAGGTGTGCTACTCAGAACTGGTCGGAGAGATCGGATCAGATCCGAATTTTGAAGCAGCGTTGAAGGCTGTGACATCCTGTGGAGGGTGAGATAAAGAACACACTGATTAACGACTGAAACCTACTGCAGTAAGAATCGCATAGACGATAAGCCAAGCAAGGCAATACCACCGTGCCCTGAAGGCTACCCCTGCCTCTTCTTTCTGAAGCAAAGTAATGGCGGCCACCAAGGTAACTGGCCAGACAATGCCTGCCCAGAAGGGAGGGGCATATCGGAGGAGTTCTTGAAGCCCCACAAAGAACCATGGACCATTGATGTGGAAGACCCCAAGTCGT
>VMSU01000198.1 GCA_013792005.1 Desulfobulbaceae bacterium | reverse complement strand
TCAGGGTTTGGGCCTTGACTGAAACGGGCAGGGAGATCACCACGAGCATAATGACGCAGCGGAATAGGAGCAGAGCGCTGGTTAAGTAAATATTTGTAGGCATTCTGCGGTTTTCGATGAGGTTCATAGTTGATCCTTGTTGATACTATTGTGAGATGTAACTGGTCGGGTTATCGGTTTGCGGTTGTCAGTTGACGGTTAGTATTTTTTACAAGTGGCTGATCTCTCGCAGATATCATGAACATAGGATGACATCTGCGAGTCTGTTAACCGTAAACCGGCAACTGATCACCGTCAACTTGAGCTGTTACGCGGAATATCGATACGCCACTTGGTGAGCCCCTGAATATGGTTGTTCGTAGACCTGGCAGTCAATGGCGAAGACTTCCTGCAGTCGCTCGCGGGTTAAAACCTCATGAGGCGAACCGATGGTGACCAGGCGGCCATGGTTCAAGAGGATGATGGCGTCGCAGTAAGCAGCGGCAAAGTTCAGATCGTGGATGGCAGCGATGACGGTGATTTGTTCCTCGTACTGCCGCCGTTTCAAAACCTGGAAGATGTGCAGGCTGTGCTGGATGTCGAGGCTTGAGGTGGCCTCATCCAGAATCATGATCGGGGTGGCCTGGGCCAGGGCGCGGGCCACGACTACCCGCTGTTTTTCGCCGCCGCTGAGTTGGGTTATCAGGCGGTCGGCAAGCTCGGTGATCTCAAGTTCGGTCAAGACCTGGTCGACCACCGTTCGATCTGCGAGTCCGGGATTGGCGAATCTGGGGATGTGGGGGTGGCGTCCCATCATTACCACCTCGTACACCGTGAAATCGAAGTTGATCCGGAAGTCCTGAGGAACCAAGGCAATTTCCAGAGCTTTCTGCCGGTGACTGTATGTGGTGATGTTTTGACCGCGGAGGAGAATTTCACCCTGGCTGGGGGGGAGAGAGGCCAGCATCAGGTCGATGAGCGTGGTCTTGCCGGAACCGTTTGGTCCGATCAGTCCGTAAAACAGGCCTGTCTTCAGCGATAAGGAGAGATCGTGAATGACCTCTCTCTCGCCATATCGGGCAGAGAGTCTGTTGATGGTAAAGATCTCGCTCATCGCCCCCCCAGCTGTTTCTGCTTGAAGATCACACAGAAGAACGGTCCGCCGATCAGGGCGGTGAGCACGCCGATGGGGACCTCATGCGGCAGAATCGCTCGGGTAATGGTGTCGGCGGTGAGCAGGAGGATGGCGCCGGCGAGCAGGGATGCCGGAATTAGTTTGCGGTTGTCCGGGCCGATGATAAAGCGCATCAGGTGCGGGATGATTAGTCCGACAAAGCCGATAATGCCGGAGACCGAGACTGATGCCGCTGTTACCAGCGAGGCGATGGCGAGCAACCATTTGCGGGTGCGGACGGTGTTGACGCCTAGAGAGTCGGAACTCCTTAGCCCGAGGGACATGATGTTGAGATCGCGGGCGAAGTAGAGGCCTGCCAGCAGAGTAACGATGGTGGCGATTAATACCAGACCGGCGTCGAGCCAACTCCGGGCGGCCAAACTGCCCATCAGCCAGAAGATGATCACCGAGACCTGCTCCTCGGCCAGATACTTGATAAAGCCGATGCCGGCTGAGAGAATGGCGGAGATGATAACCCCTGCCAGGATCAGTGAATTGGCGGAGTAGGAGTGGTCACTGGCGGCAAGGTTGAGCACGGAAAAAACGGCAACCAGCGCTCCGGCAAAGGCGAACAGGGGGACGGAGAAGTAGCCTGGCAGGCTGAGGTTGACGATCAGGGCGAGCGAGGCGCCAAAGGCGGCGCCGGACGACACCCCGAGGGTGTACGGGTCGGCTAAGGGGTTTAAGAGGATGGCCTGAAAGATTGCCCCAGCCATGGCGAGGCCACCGCCGACTAAGGCAGCAGTCATGATCCTGGGCAGGCGGACATCCATGATCACCGTCTGGTGGATCGGATTGAGAGTGTGGGTTGTCTCGGTGAACCGGGCCATGATGATGGTCAGCACTTCGCTGGGCGGTATCTTCAGATAGCCCATGCCAGCGGCGGCGATTATGGTGGCTGCCAGGCAGAGGGTGAGACCGGTCATTAGCAGGGGGTAGGGAATATTACGCAATCATCCCTCCTGCCAGGCATAACCCGATCCCGGCAAGTAGCAGGCAGTAGTCTGAAGTGCGGAAGCGCATGATGAAAAGGACTGACACTGTTGAGACGATCAGGCACAGGGCCAAGGCATCGCTCAGCCAGAGCCAGGCGGCGTGAGTCTTGGCCGCCTTGTGGAGTTTGTTGAGAAAATAGAGGGGTTGGTTCGGGCTCTTGGTCTCCACTTTCATGGTGCCGGCTGCGGGGTCGATGGTATAGGTGGTCTGGCCGTGGGAGCCGTAGAGTAGCTCAATGGTGGCCCCGTTCTTGATCCTGATGACCTCAGGGGCATCCGGGCGGCCGATCTGTTCCCGGTAGTGGCCGATGAACTCGTTGATTGCTCCGAGGTCTGCTTTTGGGGCGGAAAATTGAGCGATCTGACTGGTCTGGAAATAATCAAACGCCTGTCGGTGGTTCAAGACAATGCCGGTAAGGCTGTAGCACAGAATGAAGGTTGCGGTTATAAGGCCGCCTATGCGGTGCAGGGCGTGCAGCAACGGGGCGGATCTGAATGCGCGGCTGGTCATCGGTCTTCCTCAACAAAACATAAGATTTGAGGATAGCCCGGTTTTATCCGCAAAAGAGACGTCGTTCCTCTGTCCAGGAGGATGCGAGTTTTACGATCAGGCAGGTCTTCTGGCTTCCCCGCCCTCCGACGGCCTTCCCATCCTCTTGAAGGACAGTGGCGCACAAGGTCATGAGGGGTGCTAAAGTTGAAGCGTTGGGGTTACAGCGGCGGGCCCGTTCCCGATTTACACGGGATTCCCTTTTTAAGTCACAACGGACACCTGATTTGCGTCCATTTATACTCTGACCATTGGCCGTTGTCAACCAGGGGGTGTCAGCTGGTAGTCTCCGCTTTGAGGAGTTGGGCGATGACTGTGGTTAGCTCCTTGAGCTGGTAGGGTTTGGCAATTGCGTCACAGAACCCATAATCCTTGAAGTTTGCCATGATGGGGTTGTTGGAGTAACCGCTGGAGACGATGACCATGGCGTTCGGATTGATTTTAAGAATTGGTTGTATCGCCTCCTCCCCTCCCATGCCTCCAGGGATGGTGAGATCCATGATAGTGATGTCAATGGGGGTGTTTGAATCTATCGATTCCTGATACATTTGAATGGCTTCTGCTCCGTCTTTGGCGAGAAGGACCTGGTGTCCCATCCGGCTAAGGAATGCCTGGGTAACATTTCGTACTGGCTCTTCATCATCCATGACCAGAATAGTCGCTTTTCTAAGGGGTAGCTCGATTGCATCAGAATTGAAGGGAGGGGTGTAACGTTGCTCTGAGGCGGGGAGGTAAATCGTGAAGGTCGTGCCGACACCCATGGTGGACTCCACGGAGATGTGTCCCCCATGTCTGTTGATAATTGAATGAGTAATCGCCAGGCCTAGACCGCTACCTTGCCGTTTAGTGGAAAAGTATGGATCAAAGATCTTATCCAGCAGGTTTGGATCAATGCCCACGCCATTGTCTGTGATTCTCACTCTCACGTAGCTGTCTTTATTGAGGATCTCTTTGTCTCTGGCATCCGGGATTATATTGTCACAGGAGATCTCAATCGTGCCACCGCTTGGCATGGCATTAATGGCATTGAGGATGATGTTCTGGAAAACTTGGTTGATCTGGCTCTTGTCGATATCGACCAGCCAGAGATCGTCAGGAAAGGTATAGCTACAGGAGACTTTATCTCCTCGGAGAATAAAGTCTCCTGAATCTTTGATTACATCTGTTAAAGATACTACTTCTTTTATTGGGTGACCACCCTTGGCGAAGGTGAGGAGCTGCTGGGTCAGATCCCGTGCCCGCCACGATGCTTTTGCCGCTTCTTTAAGGAAGTTTCGAGTTTTCTCTGTGATGGTGGAATCCATCATGGATAGGTCAATATTGCCCAGTATGCCCGCCAGAATGTTGTTGAAATCATGGGCAATGCCGCCGGCAAGAACACCAATTGACTCTAATTTCTTAATCTTGAGCAACTCCTGTTCCGTATGGAGTTGCTCGGTGATGTCTCGAAAGACCAGTACCATCCCGATGATAGCGCCATTTTTGTCGTGAATCGGGGCTCCACTGTCAGCAATAGCGCGTTCTTGCCCATTTTTTGAAATCAAGATGGTGCCTTCTGCTAACTCGATAGCCGAGGAAGAGGCTAGAATCCGGTCTAAGGGGTTTTTGCAGGGCTGTCGCGTTTCTTTGTTAACAATATTGAAGATTTTCGTCAGAGAGTGGCCCGCTGCATCTTCGCAGCGCCATCCTGTCAGCATCTCGGCCACTTTGTTGATCAACAGAACTTGGCCTTCGGTGTCGGTGGTGATGACGCCATCGCCAATGCTTCGCAAGGTTACCACCATGCGTTCTGTCTCTTCTGCCAGCAGGGCCTCGGCTACTTTTCTTTCGGAAATATCAGTAGCGACTTCAAGCCGTACCAGGCGACTATCAACCCAGCGAATTGCCCGGTCCTGGTTGTAAAACCATTGCCCGGTTACTGTATTTTGAAACTCCCAGCAATATGCCTCCCTTGGATTTCCTTTTTCATCTAATAAATATTTGTTGGTACAGAATGGGCAAGGTCCGATCTGCCCTTGTTGGATGCTTTGCCAGCAGAGTTTGCCGGAAATATCACCAAGCGTTTTCTTCCCGTATTTATTGAGGAACAGGACTTCATAGGTGGTCATGTCTGCAACGTAAATCAGAGCATCAATGCTATCCATCAACAGCCGGAATCGCGCTTCATTTTCCCTTAGAGTCTGCTGGCCCGAGGTCAGGGCGTCGGCCATATCATGAAACGATCTGGTGAGTATCCCAAACTCGTCGGGAGTGTCTGCCTGTTCACTGCGCGCCTCAAGGTGTCCTTCTGAAAATTTTTTGGTCAGGGCGACAAGGTTTGTTATCGGGCGAATTAAGGTGGTCTTGGCAACCGCTAAGGCAATGGTAAGTGAACCTCCTGTTGCCAGGAGCAACAGCAGCAGATTTCTGAGCAAGGCGTCGTTGGCAGGGCCAAGGATAGAGGATTCGGGAACAGCTGCCCAGACATAGAGAGAAGGATCTTTGTCGGTGTCGAGACGAACCTGGACGAAGGCCAATATGCGGCGAGTGCCGTCTGAGCCAGGGGTAATAAGGGTTTTTGGCTCCTTGGCAGCGCTGGCTATTTTCCAGACCTCAGCGCGAATTGGTTGGCCGATGGGGTTGGTTTTTTCGTTGGGGGGATGGTAAAACAGCCGGACGCCCTGGTGGTCGGTTATGGCGACAAAGGATTGTTCAGGCAGGGAGGAGACGTCATGGAAGGTGGAAAAAAGAGTGAGTTTGATGGCCGTGGTCAGAATGGCTTTGAGCCTTCCTTCCTTGTCGAGTACGGGATAGGCAAAGGCCAGCGCCGGAATCGCCGAGCCAATTCTGGTAACAATATACTCACCTACGGCAAAGTCTCTTTTCTTCAAGGCTTCCCGGACATGCTTGCGATCCATCAGATTTATTGCGGCAAATGGTTTGTTCGAAGCCAAAACTGCGCCGTTCGGATCAACTAACGAGAGGTTGAGGTAGTTGGGATTGTGGGTCAGCACGTCTTTGAAGATTATCTGACTTGCCGGTAGATTCAAGGTCTGAATTTCAGGGAGCAGAGCAAGGGTGGCGAGCATTTGTCTGGTGGAGGAGGCGATATTTTGTTGAACTTGGGCCATGGAGTGAGCGAGAACCAGCACTTCCTCTTTGGCGCTTTCGATGGAACGCTGTCGTTGCTCAAAGCCGGTATAGCAAAGAATGGCCAGGGCGGGTAGGACAGCGAGCATTACCAGGAGCGATAGATTCTTACTGATTGAACCCAAGTTTAATAATCGCATATTATAATCTCTCTTCTACGATGACCATCAGATTGTCATTGGTGAAGTTTTGCTTGCCATTAGATATTGATGGCGTCGCAAAAAGTCCGATCTACTGCGTTGCGTGGCGGTTTTGCTCGTTCGGCATACCATATGTATAGCCTCACTCACAAAACACACCCCGCGCCTTGTATGTCGCACCTTTTGCTTAGCCATCCCCGGACTTTTTGCGAGATTGTCAGATGTTGGTAGAGGGAACTTATTATTTTCCCCTTATTTTTATCGACAATAAAGCCTAATGTCAAATAAATAGAGTGCTAATAGCAGAGAGCTAAAATTGATGGTCTCGCAAAAAGTCCGGGGATGGCTAAGTAAAAGGGCCGATATACAAGGCGCAGTGTGCTTTTGCGAATGAGGCCACACATATGGTGTGCCGAATGAGCAAAAAGTACGCTGCAACGCAGTAGATCGGGCTTTTTGCGACGCCATCAAAATTAGAGATGGAGAGGTCTTGTTGTCAGGAGTTGCGGCATGTGATAATGTTTTATGAGTTCTATCTCATGGAGTCTTTTTTAGTATGCTTATTTAACAGTCATTGACGTGTCCGTTCGAGGTATTCTATGACGGGTCTTTGACAGGCTCAGGCCGTCACCTAAAAGCTATTTCGGTTCAGGATGTCCTTGTGTTGCGTGGTGCCACCGGACCTGCCCGATTATTACTAAGGACCAACGTATGACTATGATACACAATAACGACTGCGAGTGCAAAGGCTCAGTGCCGCCATCACTGCCGATGTTTCAGCCCAAGCCCGATAATGAGCCCTGCTGTGGTTCTCCGCCAGGCCCTCCTTCTTCTCCGGACGAGAGACCTGGCTACCGGCTCTGTTCTTTTGTTGAACGGTTTGTGGCGACTCCGGAAGGGGTAACGCCTCAAGTAAAGACACGTCTGGGTTTGAGGGACTGGCTGGGAACTCTCCGTGCCCGTTTGGGGATTCGCAGGGATCATTATCGGGTTGCCCCAGGGCTCTATGCGGCAGGTTCGCCCTGTGCAGACTCCCCGGTCCTGGTCACAGCTAATTACAAGCTGAGTTTTGACGTATTGCGCCGGGAGTTGACCGGCGCCAATGTCTGGATTGTGGTGTTGGATACTCGAGGGGTCAATGTCTGGTGCGCCGCTGGTAAAAAGACCTTCGGTACCGATGAGTTGATTGATCGAGTCAAGGCGGTGGGGTTGGCCCGGATTGTCAATCATCGGGAGTTGGTCTTGCCCCAGCTAGGGGCGCCAGGGGTTGACGGGAACCGGGTGCGTAAGACGTGCGGTTTTAAGGTGGTGTGGGGGCCGATCCGGGCTCGTGATCTCAAGAAGTTTCTTGACTCAGGCAAGCAGGCAGAACCTCAGATGCGGCAGCTTTCCTTTAGCTTGGGTGAGCGTCTGGTGTTGGTTCCGGTTGAGCTTTCTCTGCTGGTCACTCCTTCTCTGTGGATAGTGCTTGCCATTGTTGTCCTCTCCGCAGTGGGTCCGACGTTTTCCCTGGCCCTCACCTGGCTGCGGGTGGTGGAGATGACTATGGCCTATGCAGTAGGAGTTGTCAGCGGGGCGGTGGTTGTTCCGCTAATGCTGCCGTGGTTGCCGTGGCGGTCATTTTATCTTAAGGGTGGACTGGTTGGGTTGGTTGGCGGGTTGGCGGTAACACTTGGCCGAGGTGTTGGAGAGAGCAGGGTTCTGGCCATGATCCTGGTCTGCATGACGGTGAGTTCCTATGCGGCCATGAATTTCACCGGAGCGACGCCATATGCCTCACCGTCCGGCGTAGAGAAGGAGATGCGGCGTGGGATTCCGCTTCAGGTAGTTGCTTTGGTGATCGCTTTGGCGCTTTGGGTAGGCGGGCGGTTCTGGTCCTAGGAACTATCTTTCACGAAGGGGGAAACAATGAATGATTTTCGTTATTTGCCAGGGGTGTCAACCCTGAGACTCAAGGAGGATCTTTGCATAGGCTGCGGGGCTTGTGTCGAGGTCTGTCCTCACCAGGTTTTTTCAGTGAATGAGAGCAAGGCTACTATCGTCGACCTGGACGGATGCATGGAGTGTGGCGCCTGTGCGCTTAATTGTCCGGTTGCTGCTATTACCGTAAGTCCAGGGGTTGGTTGCGCCTCTTATATTATTCAGACATGGATTAAGGGCAAAGGGGCGGTAATCGAGTGTTGCTGAGTGGGGGATGGGTGAGGCTTTACTGGCCATGCGTCTGGCTTATTTCAGAGCGGTTAGGGTTGTTCAGGGAAAGCCTCTTGGATGTGTTTGATGTAGAGTTTTTTTAAGCACTTAACGATGGTGGCCTCGGAGAATGGCTTGACCAGGTAGTCGTTTGCTCCTGCGGTGATTGCGGCGTTGATGTTGTCCCGGTCAGTGTGTGATGTCACCATGATTATCTTGGCTCGCAGGGGAGAAGGTATTTTTAGCTCATCTTCGATTTCGCGGATCTTGAGCAGGACTTCTGTTCCTGGCATCTCATGAAGGGTAATGTCTAAGGTGATGATATCGAAAGGAGATCGTTCATTCCAGGCTTTTTGAAACATGGAGAGGGCGATGGCGCCGTTGGCAATGGCGTAGCAGCATCCGTATTTCGAGAGGATGATCTCCATTTTTTTTTGGCTGATTTTTTCATCTTCAACAATCAGAATTTTCATAGGTGCCAGAGGGTGTTGAGAGCGCAGGATCGCGTTTTTTATACTATGAGTGTGCCGTGTTATGTTACGCGGTGAAGTTTTTCAGTGCGTTTTGCATCTTGTTGTTCTCTTCCACAAGGGTGATAAGGGCCTTGGGGATTTCTGCCATGGTTCCAGCCTTGGCCAGTTCTTCAATGGTTTTGGCAGCCAGGGAGAGGCTATTTGCATAAATATTTGCGGCGCCTCCCTTGATGGAGTGTGCCTCCCGGCGAATGGTCTCGGTATCGGCGCTGGCCAATGCCACATTCATGGTTTCGATCTGTCCCTTGATGTCGTCGATAAATTCTTGAATAATTGACAAAACTAAATCCTTTTGTCCATCGAATTCTTTAATGGCCTTATCAAAGTCTACTGGCGCTTCTTCCGTGGGAGTATCTTTGTTGTCGGTTTGGGGAGCAATTGCGGTAACAGGAGGGTCCTTAACCAAAAGCCAGCGGTTGAGGGTTTGCAAGAGATCTCCCCGTTGCAGTGGCTTGGTTAAAAAGTCATCCATGCCGGAATGTAAGCACTTTAATTTATCCTCTTCCGTGGCGTGAGCGGTGAGAGCGATGATGGGTATTTTTTTGCGCTGCAGTGGGGAGGCGTCTGCGGCATTTTCTATGGCACGGATGGTTGCGGTAGCTTGATACCCATCCATTTCCGGCATTTGGATATCCATCAGAATAAGATCATATTTTTTGTTTTTATAGGCTTTTATCGCTTGTTTTCCGTTTTCGGCAAGATCGACATGGTAGCCGGCGTTGGCAAGGTATGCGGTCGCTACCTTCTGATTGGTCGGGTAGTCTTCAACCAGGAGAAGAAGGAATTTTTCGCCGATCTTTTCAAAAAGGGAGTGCTTGGTGATGAGTTGGGGGAGGTCGGATGGATCGGTGTACGCATTTTTTTGGTCGAGAACCGCAATCACTACGTTCAAGAGATCACTTCGTGACAAAGGGAGGGTCAGGTACCCTGTTATCCCGATTTTATTGCATTTCGCCCCGTCACCCCGCTCTCCGGTTGTGGTGGTGAGGAGGAGAGGGGTTTTTGCGTAGGGGGGGATGGCCTTGATTTCCCGCGCGAGATCAAAACCATCCATCCCCTGCATAATGATCGAGATGAAGATCAGGTCGTAAGGTTCGTCTCGATCGGATAGCGTTTTCAGGCGAAGAAGGGCTTCTGCCCCTCCTGATGCACCATCTGTGTGGCAGCCGAAGGAGTTGAGGTGTGCGACGATCTCTGATTTTTCTGGAGGACTGTTTTCTACGACTAAAATGTTTAGGGTGTCGATATTCTTGAAGTGTTGGTCTCTGCTGGGTGCCGGCAGGTTGTGTTGTTTTTCAAAGACAGCGGTGAAATAGAAGGAACTTCCCTTGCCCTCTTCACTTTCAACCCCAATTTCTCCGCCCATCAGTTCGGTAAGCTGCTTGGAGATGGAGGTCCCCAGGCCGGTGCCCCCGAATTTTCGGGTTGTCGAGAGGTCGGCTTGGGTGAACTTATCGAAAATTGTCTGTTGTTTATCCTTAGGGATGCCGATTCCGGTGTCGATTATCGTGAACTTGATCATGACCATCTGTTCATCAATCTCCAGGGCACGTTCGGCCTTAAGGGTAATCGAGCCTCCTTGGGGAGTAAATTTCAGAGCGTTGCCGGTGAGGTTGGTGAATATCTGACGAAGTCGGCATGGGTCGCCGATCAACCTGGGAGGGACATCCGAGGAGAGGGATGCCGTGAACGTGATGCCTTTGGGGCGGGTCTGGCAAGAAAAGCTCTTGCTGAAGTCATCGAAGAGGTACTGAAGGTTAAAGGGGTTTGGTTCCAGTTCCAGCTTCCCTGCTTCGATCTTGGCGACATCCAAAATGCCGTTGATCAGATTGTTCAGCATCCTGGCTTCTGATTGAATGGTTGTAAAGAAGTCCCGCTGGGTGGCGCTCATCTCGGTGTCGGCCAGCATTTCGGTCATCCCGATGATGCCGTTGAGCGGGGTCCTGATCTCGTGGCTCATGTTGGCGAGAAAGAGGCTCTTGGCCTTGTTGGCCTGTTCCAGTTCGGTGGTACGTTGTGACACCCTGGCGTTGAGTTCCTCCCTGGTCTTTTCCAGGGTGATTGTTTCTTGTCTGCAGGCATCGATTCTTTGTTGGCATTGCTGGAATTCATCAGCATTTTGTGCGATGACCCCGGCGATGAGAGCGGAGAATAAGCATACCGGCAGAGCGGCGAAGCTGCAGGTGAGGATGATTGGCCAATGGTGGTTATGCGTCAGGTCTGGGCATAGAAAGTGATGCGTCGTTACGGCCACGGTTACTGACAGTATGGTAACGAAGAGTGTTATCCATAAAAAATACCATGGATTGAGTTTTGCCAATGTGGTAATGATTTTTGTTTTCATGGATAAATGAAGCGCTCACTGTTTGACAATGGTTGATAGGGAATAGGGAGGTTTGTTTGTTACGGCTCTGTCTCCGGGGTTTTTCATCTATTCGTTTGGATTTTACTGTGACTCAATTAGAAAATACTGAATTTTACTCTCTATTGGAAAGAAAAATATGACTATGGCATCAGCTGCGGTGAATTTTGTCAGGGGTTTTTGGTTTCCGTTTACCTCGTTTTCTTATGTTCGGCGGCATCCGAGCTTATATCCATTCATTATAATTCCATTTGGGATCAATGTGACCACGTTCATCCTGGTAATCTATTTCGGCTTTGATTATTTTCGAGGACTTGTCCAGTCATGGCTGCCCCAAGGTGAGGCCTGGTATTGGCTGATCCTTAATTACTTTTTATTGATCTTTGCCATTGTAATGGTTCTGGTGTTGATTTTTTTTACTTTTGCGGTGGTGGGAAGTCTGTTGGCTTCGCCATTTAATGACGTGCTGTCAGAAAAGACGGAGCTGTTGATTGGCGGGCAAGTTTCGGACGAACCTTTTGCCCTGGGGCGGTTGCTTCGCGATGTGCGTTTGACGCTGGTGACCGAGGTTGAAAAAATCAGTTTATTCTTGTTGGGGATGATGGCGCTGCTGACAGTTCATTTGTTGCCGGTGCTTGGTTCAATACTTTACCCCTTTTTGTCGGTAGCTTGGACGGCGTTTTTTTTAGTAATCGAGTATACTGGATATGTTTTTGCCCGAAAACAGCTTGGGTTCTCAGAACAGAGGCAGATCATCTTTCGTCATATTCCTTTGATGGCTGGTTTTGGTCTTGGGTTGTTCTGTATCCTGGCTGTCCCGTTTCTCCAGTTCTTCTGTATTCCTTTGGGGGTGGTAGGCGCTGTGCGGCTGCTGGCCGAGGCTGACGAACTCAGTGTTGCAGGACCTCTGGTGAAGTAGAGAGGTATGGTGTCCTGGGTGTGGAGTGAAGTCGATTGTGTTGATCATGGCAGTGGTGTTACTCAAACGGATACACCGCGACATCGTTTGAGGTTTCAAAGCCGACCAGAAGAGATGTGTCTCTGTTGATGGGCTGAGCAGCTAAGGCGTCCGACAGAACTGTCGGACGCCTTAGCTGCTCAGTTTCGGAAGGAAAATGCTATTTCTTTTTCTTAGCCGCATTTTTTTCGGCGATATCCTGCTTAAGTTGATCACGGTCTTTTTTTAGCTCTTCGTAGGTAGTTTCAGCCTGCTGGGCGGCCTCTTTCTGTTTTTCTTTAAGTTCGACGACCTTGGCCTTGATGCGTTCTTCTTTGATCTTCAAGTCATTGGTGCCGAAAAGCGATGAGGCCAGGTAGAGATAAGAAAACTTCAAGAGCGCGATGTCGTCGGTTTCGAGTTCTTTTAGTGTTGCTGGATCAATGTCATAGATGCTGAGGAATGAGCTGTGGAAAATAAAGTCTCTGAATTTTTCCAGATTGGTGCTGGCCAGGAAAAACATTTTTTTGGCTGGTTCACTTAAGGTGGCTTGTTGCCCGAAGGATTTGCGGCGCATCACCAGTTCCATCCAGCCACGATTCAGATCATCTCGGATGTCAACTCCCTGGTCTGCCCGCCACTCACGAACGGTCCATACTTTGTCTTCGTTGTGCCCCTTGCAGTAATCCTCTTTAACCTTGAAGAAAAATTTTTCTGCAACTTGATTCTCCTGGGCGCCTTCATGGAAATTAGCCATGCCGATCGGGTAATAGCGGCAGGCCGAGGGGCGGTCGGTGTAGACCAAGCAACCTTCTTCGGTGACGAAAGGGCAGCGTCCTTCTGCTGTTAAGTGGATTTGCACGCCCGGCATGTCTGTTTTTTCCAGGTAGACAGGCTTGGTGTAGCGGAGCAGGAACTCATCGGAATCGATGCCTATGCGTTTGCGGAGGCACAGGATGTCATACGGGGTAAGGATGATATTGATATTGCCGCAGCAGGCGGTGAAGCAAGAGACTCCAGGATGACAGCGGAATTTGATCTTACTGTCGAGGGTGAGTTTTTCAGGCATGATATGGCTGGGATTTTTTTCTTTGCCAAATAAAATATCCTGCTTGGATTCTGAATTAGAAGATGTCATTGTGGTTCCTTGTGTCATTCTGTTTATGTCATGGCCCCGGAAATAAAGAGTAGCAGGGGCAGTTTGTGTGCCGAACGTCCGGTTGTATCCGGCTATGGAAAATTTTGTCAAAACTAACCACCGTTGCCGGGGGTGTCAAATCAATTTTTTTAATATCCCCTGAGTTGAAGGGAGGACGGGGCGAGCAGGGAAAACCGGCTTTTGTCTGCGGTTTTTTTTCTTGACTTTTAGATTATGAGAAATTAAAAGACTTCCTGGGAAAAATGAGTCGTCCTTCATTATGTGTGGCCTGAAGCATATGTTTTGTGATTAAAATAAATGATTTCAGTGCATTGTGTGCACTGATTGATTTTTTGAATCCTGCTTGAAAAGCCGCTGATAAATTACTCTCCCTGAAAAATTAGGTATTAGCAAAGGATACTGGAGGTTCCTTCCTCACATGAAAAACGGGGAGGAAAAGATGTTGATCATTGCTGTTTTTAAAAAAACTGGCGTCGTATTCGCGGCGTCGAATTTTCAATTCCAATGTGAGGAGGTATTTTAATGCCAAGTTATGTAGACCCTTCAAAGTGTGACGGTTGTAAGGGCGGGGACAAGACCGCCTGTATGTACATCTGCCCGAACGACCTGATGGTACTTAACAAGGAGGCCATGAAGGCTTACAATCAAGAGCCTGATGCCTGCTGGGAGTGTTACTCCTGTGTTAAGATCTGTCCACAGGGCGCCATTGCTGTTCGTGGTTACAATGACTTTGTACCAATGGGCGGTCAGGTTCACCCAATGCGCAGTTCCGACTCCATCATGTGGACCGTTAAGTTCCGTAACGGCAACATGAAGCGTTTCAAATTCCCGATTCGGACCACTGCCGAGGGTGCCGCCAACGCATACGAGGCTCTTAAGGGCGTGAGCCTGGATGATGAGTTGCTCTCCACCGAGAAAGAGCTCAAGAATCCAACTAAGCTGGCCTAATAAAATTTCGCTGCGTAATCTTTAAGCTAAAAAATACATTCAGGAGGAATTACAATGGCGTTACCTAATCAGCCACTGGGCGAGCTGCCCGCGGTTACTAATCCCGAGATTGTTGAGCATAGCTGTGACGTATTGATCGTCGGCGGCGGTATGGCCGCTTGCGGTTGTGCTTTCGAAATCAAAAAGTGGGCTCCGGCCGACATGAAGATCACCTTGGTCGACAAGGCCTCCATGGAGCGTTCCGGCGCTGTTGCTCAGGGCTTGTCAGCTATCAACACCTACATCGGCGATAATCCGATCGAGAACTACGTAAAGATGGTTCGTAACGACCTGATGGGCGTTGTTCGTGAGGATCTGATCTATGACCTTGGTCGTCACGTTGATGATTCAGTTCATCTGTTCGAAGAGTGGGGTTTGCCGATCTGGAAGATCGACGAGACAACCGGCGATAACCTCGACGGTTCCAAGCCTGCCAAGACCTTGCCGGAAGGCGGAAAGCCAGTTCGTACCGGTAAGTGGCAGATCATGATCAACGGTGAGTCCTACAAGTGTATCGTTGCTGAGCCAGCCAAGAAGGCACTCGGCGAAGAGAACTGCTTGGAGAGAATCTTCATCGTTAAGCTGCTCCTTGACAAAAATAAAGAGAACACCATCGCTGGTGCTGTTGGCTTCTCTACCCGTGAAAATAAAGTTCACGTTTTCAAGTGCAAGACCATGCTCTGTGCATGTGGCGGCGCAGTTAACATCTTCCGTCCCCGTTCAACCGGCGAAGGAAAGGGCCGCGCTTGGTATCCAGTATGGAACGCAGGTTCAACCTACACCATGTGTGCCCAGGTTGGCGCTACCCTCACCATGATGGAAAATCGCTTCACACCAGCTCGTTTTAAAGACGGTTACGGCCCGGTTGGCGCTTGGTTCCTCCTGTTCAAAGCCAAAGTTCAGAACGGCTTGGGTGAGTTCTATGCAAACACCGATTCCGTTAAGGACGAGCTTGAGAAGTTCATGCCTTATGGCGCTTCCGCGGTTACTCCGACCTGTCTTCGTAACCACCTGATGCTCAACGAGCTGAAGGCTGGACGTGGTCCGATCTACATGGCTACCGACGTTGCTTTGAACGCTTTCCTTGATGTCAGAAGAGAAAAAGGCATGGACGAGAAGGAAGTTAAGAAGTTCTGGAAGCACCTCGAGTCAGAAGCATGGGAAGACTTCCTTGACATGTCCGTTGGTCAGGCCGGCCTGTGGGCTGGTATGAACATCGAGCCTGAAAAGGTTGGTTCCGAGATCATGCCGACCGAACCCTACATGCTGGGCTCTCACTCAGGCTGCTGTGGTATCTGGGTTTCCGGACCGGACGAAGCTTGGGTTCCGACTGTAGAGGGTGCTCGTTCGCATCAGTACAAGTGGGGCTACAACAGAATGACCACCGTTAACGGTCTGTTCACCGCAGGTGACGGCGTTGGCGCATCCGGTCATAAGTTCTCCTCTGGTTCTCATGCAGAAGGTCGTATTGTTGCTAAGCAGATGGTTAAGTACTGCCGTGACAACGCTGGCTTCGCTCCTGAACTGGCTCAGTCTTCTCAGGAACTGGCTGACCAGATTTACGCACCGGTTAAATTGTACCATCAGCATGTCGGTGCGTCCACCGCTGCCGATGTTAACCCTAACTACTGCAAGCCTGCAGGCATCATGATGCGTCTGATGAAGGCTACCGACGAATACGGCGGTGGTGTTGCAACGTACTACATGACTTCTGGCAAGCTCCTCAACATCTGCCTTGATCTTCTCCGCATGCTGCGTGAAGATGCTGCTCTGATGGCTGCTGGCGATCTGCACGAGCTTATGCGCGCTTGGGAAAACTATCACCGCATCTGGTGTGTTGAGACCCACATCCGTCACATCGAGTTCCGTAAGGAGTCTCGTTACCCCGGCTTCTACTATCGGTCAGATTACCCGGTTGTTGATGATGCCAATTGGAAGGCCTTTGTTAACTCTACTTTCGATCCTAAAACTCAGGAGTGGAAGTGCGAGAAGGTCAACTGCATCAACATCGTTGAGACCACCCCTTGGATCTAATTCCTGGTTGATCAACGTTGATTGACAGTTAGTTGAGTACTAATGAATCTCCAGGCGCCGATTGGCGCCTGGAGATTTTTCTATCAAGAGACTGATGGACTGATGAAACATTTTTTATGGCTGAGTTGAATGATTCTATGCGCATTCAATTGAGCCATGGGAAATGTTTTTTATTAATTCAACTCTTAAATGGAGGAGTGGCATGACAGACGCAGGTGGAGCATCCAATATGGGTGCGGTACTGGTCGTAGGTGGCGGAATTAGTGGGATGACCGCAGCCTTAGAAGCCGCCGAGGTTGGCAAGGACGTTTTTCTGGTAGAAAAAAATCCGTATTTGGGTGGTCGAGTTGCTCAGCTCAACCAATATTTCCCCAAATTGTGTCCACCGTCGTGCGGTATGGAGATTAATTTTAAGAGGATCAAGAGTACCCGTAAGTTGAGAACGTATACCATGACCACGGTCAAGGGTGTAACTGGCTCTGCTGGCAACTACGAAGTGACCCTTGAGACTGCTCCTCGTTACGTAAACAGCAACTGTACCGCGTGCAACGATTGCGTTGATGCGTGTCCAGAAGAGCGTAACAATGCCTTTAATTTCAATATGGATAAGACTAAGGCCATCTACAAGGCCCACGAGATGTCTTTTCCTATGCGCTATGTCATAGATCCTGCTGCTTGCACCAGGTGTGGGAAATGCGTTGAGGCATGTAAGTATGAGGCGATTGAGATGGACATGCAGGCCAAGTCCTTTACTGTCAATGTCGCTTCTATTGTTTGGGCAACTGGTTGGAACCCTTATGATCCTAATAAGATGGAGAATTTGAAGTTCAATTCGTCAGATGCCATCATTACCAATATGATGATGGAGCGTTTGGCTGCTCCTGCCGGGCCGACTGGCGGAAAAATACTCCGTCCTGGTGACAACAAAGAACCAGAGAGTTTTGCCTTTGTTCAGTGTGCAGGGTCTCGGGATGAGAATCATCTTGAGTTTTGTTCCTATATCTGCTGCATGGCCAGCATGAAACAAATTACCTATATTCGCGAGCGATACCCTGAGGCACCGATCACTGTTTTCTATATTGATCTCAGGACTCCAGGTAAATATGAGAAGTTCCGTGAGAAGTTAATGACAGACCCGAAGATCACTTTTATCAAGGGTAAGGTTGCTGACATTATTGCTGAGGCAGATGGTGGAGTAACATTGGTTGCAGAAAATGCGGTAACTGGAGAGAAGATTAAGCAGAAAGTCGATCTTGCTATCCTGGCTACCGGGATGGAGCCAGCAGCTAAATCAATGGGTAGTGTTTGTGGCGCGACGATGGATAGCAATGGCTTCATTATCAGCGATTCCGAGAAGGCTATACTTGCCGCAGGATGTGCCAAGAAAGCCTCAGACGTTGTCACTGCCACCCAGAATTCGACTGCTGCTGCTCTTAAAGCAATTCAAGCCTCAAGGAGATAGGTTCGATGGACAAGAAAACTCAAGGATATATTTGTACTGGATGCGGAATCGGGGCTGGCCTTGATGCCGAAGCCCTCTCCGGTATGGTTACTTCAGAGATGAAGTTTCCCTGCAAGACCCATGAGGCTTTGTGTTCTAAGGCTGGGCGCGAACTGATTGAGGCTGATATCGCCGCTGGCGCTAACACCTTAGCAATTGGCGCCTGTTCCATGCGGGTTATGCAGGATGAATTTAATTTTGGCGATAGCATAATTGTAGTTCGCGCCAATCTTCGTGAACAGTGTGTTTGGTGTCAGGGTGATGATGCTGGTGCTGATTTTGTTCAGGAGTTAGCTTCTGATAACATGCGGATGGCTTGCACCAAGGCGAAGAATGAAGAGTTGCCTGAGCCCTTTAAACTGGAAAATATCAATAAGGATATTCTGGTTATGGGTGGCGGTATTGCCGGTCTCTCTGCTGCCAAGGAAGCTGCGAAGGCAGGATACAATGTTACGCTCATCGAGCGGACGGCGGCTCTTGGTGGCAAGGCTCTGGGCTGGAGGAAGCAGTTTCCCACCAAGGCACCTTGGACCGATCTTGAGAATCCTACCATTGCCAATATGGTCAAGGACGTTGAAGCTGATTCCAAGATCACAGTGAAGACCGAAACAGAAGTAGCACGAATTGGCGGTGCGCCTGGTGCATTTAAGGTCACCTTGAAACCGGCTGGCACCAGTGGTGAGTGGGATGCCCCAGCAAAGGTCACTGTCGATCAACAGGATCTTATTGCCAAGGGGCAGATGGAAGATCCCAACCTTGGCAAGAAGGTGTATACCGCTGAAAATCCGGACGCTTTGAGTTTTGGTTCTGTTATTTTAGCTACTGGTTGGTCACCGGCCGATGTGTCCGAGTATGCTCATCTTGGACACGGTCAGTTGAAAAACGTGGTAACCAATGCTGAGTTCGAAAAACTAGCTAAGACTGGCAAAGTGCCAGCCAAGGTTGCCTTTGTTCAAAGTCCAGGTGGTGCAGAGAGTGATGCTGATTTCCCGTTCTGCAACTCCGTTACTTCAATGGTAGCTTTAAAGCAGGCACGATATGTCCGCGAAGACAACCCTGATGGAATCGCTTATATCTTGTATCAGCATATGCGTACTCCGGGCAATATGGAGATGTTTTACAAGGGTGCCCAGAATGATGATGGCGTTATGCTGACTAAGGCTAATGTGACCCAGGTTGAGGCCGCTGGTTCTGCTCTCAAGGTAACGGCCAAAGACACGCTCCTCAATGAAGATTTGGAGTTGAATGTCGATATGGTCGTACTTGCCGCTGGTATGGTGCCTGCAACGAAAGCTGAGAATTCAATTAATCTCGCTTATCGTCAAGGCCCAGCCTTTCTTGATCTTGACCTTTTTGATGGATATGCTGACTCTCATTTTATCTGTTTCCCTTATGAGACTCGGAGAACTGGTGTCTACACCTGTGGTGGTGTACGTAAAGCCCAGACAATGGAGGAGACAATTGATGATGCCACTGGAGCAGCGCTGAAGGCCATCCAATGTCTCGAGTCTGCAGACCGTGGTGTTGCCGTTCATCCTCGTTCAGGCGATCAAACCTATCCTGAATTCTTCTTTCAGCGTTGCACCCAGTGTAAACGTTGTACTGAGGAATGTCCTTTTGGCGCTTTGGACGACGACGAGAAAGGAACCCCTTTGCCGAACCCGACCCGTTGCCGCCGTTGTGGTACCTGTATGGGTGCATGTCCCGAGCGCATCATTGGCTTTAAGAATTATAATGTCGACATGATCGGTTCCATGATCAAGGCGATTGAAGTGCCAGACGATGATGAAGATAAGCTTCGTATTTTGGCCCTTGTTTGTGAGAATGACGCCTATCCTGCACTTGATATGGCAGGTATGCGTCGACATAAGATCAGTAATCTGGTACGTGTAATTCCTGTTCGTTGTCTTGGCTCTGTCAATATGGTCTGGATCAAGGACGCTCTTTCTGCTGGTCTGGACGGCGCGGTTCTCTTGGGGTGCAAGTACGGTGACGATTATCAGTACCATTTTGTCAAGGGCAGTGAGATTGCTACCCGTCGTATGGAAAATATCGGTGAGACACTATCTACACTAGGTCTTGAGCCAGAGCGTTGCGCTGTACGTCAGGTAGCGATTTCTGATTACGATACAGTTTCAGATGTGATTAACGAGTTTGTTGAAGAGATCAAGGGGCTTGGCCCGAATCCTTTCAAGGGCTTCTAAAGACGTGGATTAGACCTGGGCTGGAGATGGAGAACATAGATCTCCACCTCCAGCCCAAACGCTTGACGGCGATATAGGAGAAGATAAATGCAGATCAATTCTGATTTACAATTCATTAAGTTCCTGAAAGGTGCGGGTGGAGATACACTCAAAAAGTGTTATCAGTGCGCCACTTGCTCAGTTGTATGTCCTTTGTCATCCGACAAGAAGCCATTTCCCAGAAAGGAGATGATCTGGGCTCAATGGGGCCTTAAAGATAAACTTGTTGCTGACCCGGATGTATTTTTATGCCATCAGTGTGGTGATTGCACAACATATTGTCCTCGTGGGGCAAAACCTGGTGATGTACTTGGTGCAATCAGGGCATATGCCTATACTCATTATGGGTTTCCGTCTGGGCTCGCAAAATTGGCAAGCTCATCCAAGAATCTGCCAATTTTGGTTGGTCTCCCGGCTGTTATCGTACTTGTCGCTTGGATTATATCTGGAGGCATGCATTTGCCTGAAGGGAAGATTGATTTCGGTAATTTTTTTGGTCATTGGGACTTTAAGTACCTTTCAAAAACTGTGTTCTTCATCGATGCTATCATGCTGCCAGCTGCTGGTCTTGCAATTTTTTCCGCCTATAAAGGAGTTTCGGCCATGTGGAATAAGATGGCCGAGGGGTTGGAGACTAAATCAGGATTTAGACCTTCCTGTGTTCAGTTCATTAAGGAATTTTTAGTGCCTTCAGTTCAAGAGATTATTGCCCATAATCGTTTCAATGAATGCAACACCAATCAGGATAGAGCTCGTGGACATAAGCCCTTGATGTTAGCTTTTATCGGGCTGCTTATTGTGACAACGTATGGGTTTATTCGGAAGGATCTTCTTGGGATCGCCATGCCATCCATGCATGGACCGATACCACTTTGGGATCCAATCAAGATTTTGGCTAACGTCAGTGCAGTCGCCATGATCTATGGAATATTTTTGTTATGGGGGAAGCGATCTAACGATGAGGCAGCGTCTGGCAGCAAGGGGACTTTTTATGATTGGTTCCTGATCTATGAAATTGCTGCTGTTGGTATTTCTGGACTTCTTGCCGAATTGACACGTCTTGCCGGTATTGGTTCCTTAGCATATTTATTTTATTATATTCATCTTGTTGCAGTAATGATGCTTTTCTTGTATATGCCTTATACAAAATTTGCACATTTGGTGTATCGTACCTTCGCAATGGCTTTTGAGCGATATCGTGACAGCGATTATGTAGTCAAGAAAGCATAAGCTGCTTTTTGCTCGTAGTTGAAAAACCACCATTGTTGCATTATTCGCTCCAATGGTGGTTTTTTTTGTAAAAAAGAAGTTGAATTGTTTTTGGTGAGCGGTTATATTGTCTCGTTATGCTGGCGTAGCTCAATTGGCAGAGCAATGGTCTTGTAAACCATAGGTTGCGGGTTCGATTCCCATCGCCAGCTCCACCTTGATATACATAGCGAAGTTGTTAGTACTCGAAGTAAAGAAGTAAAAGTATGGAGGGGTTCCCGAGCGGCCAAAGGGAACAGACTGTAAATCTGTCGGCGAATGCCTTCCGTGGTTCAAATCCACGTCCCACCACCATGAGCCCACG